>NZ_CP114873.1 GCF_027474405.1 Caulobacter sp. NIBR2454 | reverse complement strand
TCGGCGGCCATCGCGTCGGCCTCAAACGCGCGGAGGCCGCGTCGGCGGAACGTCTCCCCGAGCGCCGCGCCGCCTTCTCCCTGGAGCATGTCGGCGAGCCCAAGAAGTCCGCCGAGGATGGTGGCGCGATCGTCGTCGGTGAGGTCCACCAGGCCGGCCTTTTGGACGAGGCCGCCGAGTTCGATCAGGTGGCGGGTGCGTTCGCGGCGTTGCATGACCCAGGCTCTCGTATCGGTGCGGGCGCGGTTGGATTCAGCGCGGCGGATCGCCGTCGCCATTCGACCCAGCGCCGCCGCCGTCGCCTGACTTCGGAGCTTCAACGCCCGAGCGCCCCTTGCGTCCCCGTCGTTGAAAGTAGGCCGCGCCCTCGGAGCGCCACGCCTCCTTTTGCTCGGCTGACTTCGCGCCGTTGACAGCCGCCAGGAGCGCCCCGGCCAACGTCTCCAGATCGAGCGCATCGGCTCCGGTGACCGTGACCAACTCCCCAAGCTGCAACACCCGTTTCGCTTTCAGGCCCTTCGCTTTGTCCGCAAGAGCCTTCAGCTCGCTGTCGATATCGCGGGGTTTGCGCATGGTTGGTTCCTTGGCGACTGACTGTTGACCCCGCCCAACTAAGTGAATCACGGCCGACCCCCGGAGTCCATCACGAAAGGCCGTAAGGTTTTGAGTGCGCGCTTATACGTCGTGCCGACGTGCGCTTGAAACGAGGCGGCTTCCGAGCGATGGTGCGGCGTGGCCATCTACCATTTCAGCGCTAAGGTGATCTCTCGCGCCAACGGCTCCAGCGCCGTGGCGTCGGCCGCCTACCGTTCGGCCTCCGAGCTGCACGACGAGCGACTGGGCCGGTCGCACAATTTCACGGACAAGACCGGCGTCGTTCACTCCGAAGTCATGGCGCCGGAAGGCTCGCCCGAGCGCTGGCAGGATCGCGAGGCGCTGTGGAACGAGGTAGAGGCCGGCGAGGTCCGCAAGGACGCGCAGCTCGCCCGCGAGATCGAGTTCTCGATACCACGAGAGATGAGCCAGGCGCAGGGCGTCGAGCTGGCGCGGGACTTCGTGCAGCAGGAGTTTGTCGATCGCGGGATGGTCGCCGATCTCAATGTGCATTGGGACATCGGGCCGGACGGTCTGGCGAAGCCGCACGCCCACGTCATGCTTTCGATGCGCGAAGCCGGCCCCGAGGGGTTTGGGAAGAAGGTCCGCGAGTGGAATAGCACCGAGCTTCTGACCGACTGGCGCGAGGCGTGGGCGGAGCATGTGAACACCCGCCTGGCCGAACTCGACATCGATGCGCGGGTCGATCACCGGACGCTGGAGGCGCAGGGGATCGACCTGGAGCCGCAGCACAAGATCGGCCCGGCCGGCGCGCGGCGCCTGGACCGGGGCGAGGACGCCGAGCGGGCGGTCGATCACCGGGAGATCGCCCGGCGCAACGGCGAGAAGATCATCGCCGAGCCGACTGTGGCGCTGGACGCCATCACCCGGCAGCAGAGCACGTTCACGGATCACGACCTGGCGCGCTTCGTTCACCGGCACACCGACGACGCCGATCAGTTCGCCCAGGCCATGAGCGCGGTGAAAACCTCGCCCGAGCTGGTCGCGCTCGGCAAGGACGGTGCCGGTCGCGAGCGGTTCAGCACCCGCGAAATGCTGGCGACCGAGCAACGGCTGGAGCGGTCGGCCGAGCAGATCGCGGGGAGGGGACAACACCGGGTCTCGCCGGCGTCGCGTGAGCTGGCCTTGGCCGCCAGCGAGGGGCGCGGCCTGGCGCTGGCGGGCTCGCAGCGCGACGCCCTGGACCACATCACCGGGCGCGAGGATCTGGCCCTCGTCGTGGGCTACGCCGGCACGGGCAAGAGCGCCATGCTGGGCGTCGCCCGCGAGGCGTGGGAGGCGTCCGGCTACCAGGTCCGCGGTGCGGCCTTGTCAGGGATCGCGGCGGAAAGCCTCGAGGCGGGTTCGGGCATCGGCTCGCGGACGATCGCCAGTCTCGAGCACGGCTGGGCGCAGGGGAGGGACGTGCTCACCGCGCGCGACGTGCTGGTGATCGACGAGGCCGGCATGATCGGGTCGCGTCAAATGGAGCGGGTGCTATCGGCGGCCGACCTCGCCGGCGCCAAGGTGGTCCTTGTCGGCGACGCCGGGCAGCTCCAGGCGATCGAGGCCGGCGCCGCGTTCCGGGCGCTCACCGAGCGGCATGGCGCGGCCGAGATCACCGAAATCCGGCGCCAGCGCGAGGACTGGCAGCGTGAGGCGACGCGGGAGCTGGCCACGGGCCGCACCGGCACCGCCCTGGACCGCTACGAGGCCGCCGGCATGGTCAGGGGCCACGAGACCCGCGAAGCCGCCCGCAGCGCCCTCGTGGACGGCTGGGATTCCGTGCGCCAGGCCCGGCCGGAAGCCAGCCAGGTCATGCTGGCCCACACGCGCGCCGACGTGGCGGAGCTGAACCAGCTCGCCCGGGCGCGGATGCGCGACGCCGGCGCGCTCGGCGCCGACCAGGTGGTGCAGACCGAGCGCGGCGAGCGGGCGTTCGCCCCAGGCGACCGCGTGATGTTCCTGCGCAACGAGCGGTCCATTGGGGTGAAGAACGGTTCGCTAGGGACCGTCGAAAAGATCGACGCCGCCAGCCTCGCCGTGCGCCTTGATGGCGCCGATCGGCGCGAGGTCCGGTTCGACCTCAAGGATTACGCCCAGATCGACCACGGCTATGCGTCCACCATCCACAAGAGCCAGGGCGTCACCGTGGACCATGGCCACCTGCTGGCCAGCGACGGCCTGGACCGTCACGCCGCCTATGTCGGGATGAGCCGCCACCGCGAGACGCTGGCCGTCCACTACGGCGCCGACGACTTCAAGGACCGCGACCAGCTCACCCGCACCCTTGACCGCGAACGGGCGAAGGATACGACCCTGGACTATGGCGAGCCACGCGTGGCCGAGGCCTTCGCCGAGCGGCGGGGCATCACCAGGTCGGAGATCCGTATCTCGCCGGAAATGGCGAAGCCAGCCGAGCGGGCGCCATCGCGGTTCGCGGGGTTCAAGCCGAAGCCGGCGGCCGACCGGGCCGTGGGGGATCGCGCGCCCTCCCCCGCCCCTGCAGCGCCCCTGCAGCGCCAGGAGCTGACCGAGGGCGTGCGCGGCTATGCGCGGGCCTTTGCCGACATGGAACGGATGCGGCAGGGCGGCCTGCCGGTCCTGCCGCACCAGGACATTGCGTTTAAACGGGCTGAGAAGGCGCTTTCGGCCGTGAGTCCAGAGGCCGCGCAGGATCTCCGTTCCGCCCTGTCGCGCCAGCGTGGGCTTGCCGGCCGCGTCGATCAACCGGGCGGGATGGAGGCGATCGGCGGCGCGTTGGCGCGTGAGAGCCAGGTGCGGCGAGATCCTCAGCTCCGGGCAGAGCGTTTCGTGGAAAGCTGGACGCGGTTGAAGGCCCAGCACGCCGAGTTGTCGGGATGGCAGAACGTCGACGCCCGCCGGAAGGTCGAAGCCCGGATGAAGGGTCTCGCCGGCGGCCTCGCCCGCGATCCGCAGGTGGAATCGGTCTTGGCTGGCCGCCGTCGCGAGCTGGGCCTGTCGCCCGGCGCCATGCCGGGCCGCAACCTGGTGCAGGACCTCACGCGTTCGCTTAGCTTGGGCCGGGGTCTTGGCCGGTAGGAGGAACGATGGCGGAGGACGAGGCCCTCGGGGCCGAGACCCACGGGGTCGAGCCCCAGGATGCGGCGGCCGAGGCGTTCGAGGCGCTTAGGGCCGAGGTCGGTCAGCTCCGCGCGGTGCTGGAGGGTCTGCCGACCACGGCGCCAGATTACTCCCCCACCCTCGCGGCTATCGCCCAAAGCCTCGCGGCGATCGAGGCGCACCCTGCCCTTCGGTTGACGCCCCAGGACCTCGCCTCCCAGGTGCGCCAGGCGGCGGACGCGGCCCAGCAACAGGGCCGGCGGGAGCTGGCCAACGCCGTGCAGCGGGTGGACGCCGCCGGCACGGCCCTGGAGCGCCTGGCCGAGCGGCAGCGCACCGGGCGCGAGCAGGTCCGCCAGGTCGCGATCATGACTGCGGTGGGCGCCGTCGCCGGCGTCATCGTGTGGGTGTGTTTCTCCGGGCCGATCGCGCGCGCGCTCCCCGCCGGCTGGAGCGTGCCGGAGAAGATGGCCGCCGCGACGCTTAACCTCGATCGTTGGGATGCCGGCGCGCGGCTGATGCAGAGCGACAACCCGCAGGGTTGGGCGCAGGTCGCCGAGGGCGCGAAGCTGGAGCGTGAGAACCGGCCCGCGCTGGAGGATTGTTGGCGGGCGGCGACCCGGACGGGGAAAGCGCAGCGGTGCAACGTCACGGTCAAGGCTGCGTCAGCAGAGATCAGCCGCTAGTCCTGATAGCCGATCCCTGGGCGTTTGTTTTCAATTCCTCAAACACGATTAGGCCGCGCTGTGTGCACCCAGCGCGGCCCAAAACGAGCGATAGTTTGTAGATAGATCAGCCCTTGATGATGATCTCTATCGCATCCGGCGACACCCCGAACATGGCCGCCAGCCCTAGCTTGGCGGCTGCGATCGACAGGGGGGTTACACCTTCATCACCTTCCTCGCCGTCCACTTCAGGGGGCATGAAAGGCTTGAAGTCGAGCGCATCCAAGTCGATGCCGCGTTCCTTGATCTCGCTCACGTCCATGTAGCGTACCGGGTTTCGGGAGCCGTCCCAGAAGCCGGGCACTAAAACCTCGGCGACTTCAGAAAACGTAACGAGAAAACGGTCCCGGTCATTTTCGCGGTAGGTGAACTTCACGTCCTCGATCTTGCCCACGAGGAACGCGGCCCCGTGAGGTTCTGGACGTGCGCCCGGTCCCGGATCATAGGGCGGATTGGCGTGGCGCACACACACCACGTACTTGAAATTACGCACTACGGCTGGGCGAAGCGCCCAGTCGGACGTGCCGCCCTCCCGGAACAGGCGGTCCTTGCTCTTACCGGTGAGCACTACCAAAGCTTTATCTGACATTTTGCGCCTCCTTTGCTGAACGCAAGGGATAGATAGGCCATAGATAGCGAACGCGCAACCCATGTTATAGGAGTTTTATGCCATTTTTATCGCGACGGTGCGTAACCCCCTTTTTCGCACCCGGTAGCCCCAACCCCTTAGGCTCCGGGCAGCTAGCAAACGAGGGTTTTCAGGAACGCTCCAGGCACCGCCCACAGGCTCAAAACCGTTCGGTTTTGAGCCCCATTCCCTGCCCTAGCAAATTCAGACTCTTACGCGAATCAAAAACGGGGTGCAGAATGTCCAGATGCTAATTGGCTATGCGCGCATCTCGCGCGGCGATCACCAGGACCTCGCCGCGCAGCTCCGGACTCTGTCCGAGGCTGGGTGCGAAAAGGTCTATGACGAGGAAGCGTCTGGCGCAGACGCCGCGCGCCCGCAGCTAAAGGAGCTTCTCGCGCGTCTAGAGCCAGGGGACGTCCTGATCGTTTGGAAGCTCGATCGCCTGTCCCGTTCGCTATCGGATCTCCTCCTCACCCTCGCCAAGGTTGAGGCCGCCGGCGCCGGCTTTCGATCGATCACCGAGGCGATCGACACGACGACGGCCGCTGGCCGGCTCATGATGCACATGATTGGTGCGTTCGCCGAGTTCGAGCGCGCGATGATCCGGGAGCGCACCATGCAGGGCCTAGAGACCGCCCGGCGCGCTGGCCGGCATCTTGGGCGGAAGCCGAAGCTGAAGCCGTCACAGAAGGCCGAGATCGTCCGTATGATCGAGGACGGCCGAGGGACGCCGGCACACGCGGCCGGACTGTTCAATGTCTCAAAGGCAACGGTGAAGCGAGTGGTGGCCGCACACCGGCTGAGTGGGGCGCCCCATGAGTGAGGCGCCCAATCGCGGCCAGGTGCGCCCTGCCCCTCCCGCCTTGACTTTCAATCTTAATTGTAGACAATACGTCACATGATAATCGAATCTGGAACATCCCTTCGTGATACCCGAGAAACGATCGGTCTATCTCAGGCAAAGCTCGCCGAGATAACCGGTATACCGCAGCATGCGTTGTCTGGATACGAACTCGGAAAGTTCGAGTTAGACAAGAGACAGCTTAACCAATTACAATCTGTCCTTGGTAATGCGGGGCTTGTGAGCGGCACAATAGCCCGGAAGAAGAGATATCAGAGCCACGAATACAAAGCGGTCGTACATGACCCGAGGAGGGTTGATCGTTACGCTCAGACATTGGGGAACAAGCTCTACCTTGAGCTTCTTTCCTCCCTTTCTTCGGAGCGTGCCAGCCTCGCCGGAACCGCTATAAGTTTGTTCTCTGGCTGCGGCGGCCTCAGTCTCGGCTTCGCATGGGCCGGTTTCGCGGTGAAGGGTTTCCTCGAATTGGACCCCGCCCTGCGGCGAATTTACAGTATGAATTTTCCACACGCGAAAGAACTTGGGGCCGATATAACCAAGCTGAGCGATGACAAAATAAAAGCGGCGCACTCCATTACGGGAGACGTTGACCTCATTATTGGGGGGCCGCCGTGTCAAGGCTTTAGCTTATCAGGAAAGCGGGACGTAAACGATCCGCGTAACACGCTGTTCCTCGACTACCTGCGCTTTGTCGATGTATACAAACCGAAAATCGCGGTATT
This sequence comes from Caulobacter sp. NIBR2454, assembly GCF_027474405.1. Classification (GTDB taxonomy): domain Bacteria; phylum Pseudomonadota; class Alphaproteobacteria; order Caulobacterales; family Caulobacteraceae; genus Caulobacter. Next base: position 21,138 of record NZ_CP114873.1, on the reverse strand, counting down.
GGAGAACGTCAGGCTTCTAACTTCCATGAAGTCATCCGAAGGGCACTACGTTAAAGACGAGATCAAAAGAGAGTTCGAGAAGCGTGGCTATTTGGTCGGACTGTTCGACGCCAACGCAAAAGACTATGGCGTGCCACAGCACCGCGAGCGCGTGTTCTTCATTGCCGTTCGTCGTGACCTCGGTGCCTCGCCGTCGTTCCCCGACCTAACTCATGGACAAGCTGGCGACGGCGACCTGTTTTCGAATTTCGCGCCTTGTCGGACGTTTGCCGACGCATGCTCTGACCTCACATTTCTGGAATCGGGGGAGACCGCAAACGACCCGATGCACGCGGCCGTGGCGCACCCGCAGCATGTCATTGACTGGCTTTGGGACGTGCCAGAGGGCCAAAGCGCGCACGACAACGATGATCCCTCTAAACGCCCTCCGTCTGGCTACAACACGACGTATAAGCGCCAGGTGTGGGCCGAGCCTGGAGCTACCGTGCAGACGACTTTCGGAATGATCTCCGGTTGCCGAAACGTCCATCCGATCGCGACGCGCTCGTTGACCGTGCGCGAAGCGGCAAGGTTGCAGTCGTTTCCGGACTCGTACAAGTTCACGGGCAGCTTAGGTTCTATCAGAACAGGTATCGGTAACGCAGTCCCTCCCCTCCTCGCTTATGCGATCGCGAAGCATATCAGCAAGGCACTTTAGATTTTATAGAAGTAGCCGGCTTCTAAATTAAATTGCAGCTGGTCCGGGTGTTGCTCCTGCCCGCCGCGTTGCATCTGGACAACGCCGAAGCGCGGCGCAAGATGCGTGACGCCGATCGGGTCACGGTAACTACCCTTCCGCACTGAATATGGGCGCGTCGTATAGCCCTGGTACTGCCGGGAGAGCGTGATGAGTTCGCCGATGTCGTAAATGGCGACCTCTGTAGAGTCTACTGAGGTCGCAAGGCGCGTTTTGTGAATGAGGAAATCCGGCACAAAAGGGTCATCGATATAAGCCTTTTGAAGCAAGAGGCGTGTGACGTCGTCTTGGCGGTCGCTGAAGATCGCCTCCCACTCCTCGCGCGCGCCGGCGGTCATTTCTTCCCAGAAAAATCGCCGGGGGTCCGTGAGCCGTCCGTCCGTAGCGCCTGGCACGTCCAGAGGGCGAAATCCCGGATCTCCGCAAAAATGCCGGAGAGCCGTTAGGGCTAGGTCGCTAACGGGCACGCCGTTGTCACGAAGAAGTTTCGTAAATCCCCGCGCCGTCGTGAAGTAAAGTTGGGCGTTAGTGGGCTTTGGATTGTTGCACTGTTTTGTTGATACACCGACGGTCACGCTTGGCGCATCGAGCCGGTTAAGAGTGATTACAATATCGCTCTTGCATCGGCGAACGTCCGCGCCGTTGATCGAGAGCCAGTGACGGCCGTCCTCCGATGTGGCGAGCGCGCCGGTAGACAGGGCGATGACAGATTGAACGTCGTCGTAGCCGAGAAATCTAAGGATATAACGGAGTAGGAGGCTCCCAGGGTTGCCGGAAAACACATGGCCTTCGGCGGGAAGATCACCAACCAGAGGAAAAGCGAGCGCGTTTATGTACTCACAAATGGAGTCCTCGAAAGCATGCCCTGCCTTCCGCCCTAGCGTTCCGGCCTGAATCTGGAGCGCATGGACTTCATCGATCGGGGTCAGGGCCATTATTGTACACCTCGGTTAAAGTGGAAACCGAAGTGCTGAGGCCATCAGCAAGTCGCAGGAGATTGAGAAAGGATGGATTACGTGTGCCGCGCTCAATCATGCTGATGTAAGTGCGATCGAAACCACATTTCTCTGCCAATTTCTCTTGAGACAAGCCGAGAGCTTCGCGTTGTTTGCGAATAGCCTGTCCAAGGGGAATCAGTGACTTCGGCATTGGCGCATGCAAGCTCGGTTGTGGTGTTTGCGTCTACGGACAATGCGTCACGTATTTTTGGACGCGTCCCTTTCGGGACCGGGCTCTATTCGCGCGGCTCACCGAGCCGCTTTCAGCGTCTCGGCCATTCGGTGACGATCGCTCGCGCGGGCGGGCTTGAGGCCCGCATGAGGCCGCCGGCGTCGCCGGCGAAGATCTCCGTCTAGGAGGGGAAAGGGGCGCGCCGCCCCCTCTCCCCCGCAACGACGATCCGCCGGGCCGTGGCTCGGCTGCGCCTGCGCCCGCACCACCCCGGCCGATTCCCGCTGCCCCCCTCGCCCCCGGCTGTTCGCCACGACGGCAGGGCCGATGGCCGAGGCCATCGCCCTGCGGCGATGAAAGGGAGACAGTGAGATGATCCACGATAACCGGGAAAGCTGGCTGAACGGGGTGGCGGCGGGCATGGCCCCGCTGTTCGAGGCGTTGGGCGCTCCCCTCCCCGACCGGGTGCGGGTGGCCATCGGCTTCACCAGCGCCGGCCGCAGGAGCCGAGCGATCGGCGAGTGCTGGGATAACCGGCGCAGCGCGGACGGGCATTTTGAAATCTTCATCCGGCCGGACCTGGCCCACGCGCCCGACGCCATGCCGGCGCAGATCGCCGCGATCCTGGCGCACGAGCTGGTCCACGCGGCCGTGGGCATCAAGGCCGGGCATGGGAAGTCGTTTAAACGGGTCGCGCTTGGGCTGGGACTGGTCGGGCCGATGCGCGCCACCACGCCGGGCGAAGCGTTCCTCGCGACAGTCGCCCCCATCCTCGCGGCGGCGGGTCCCCTCCCCCACGCTCGCCTCGACACCGGCGGGCTGACGACCGCGCCCCGGAAGCAGGCGGTCCGGATGCTCAAGTGTGAGTGCCTGGCCTGCGGCTACACCGTCAGGACCGCGCGCAAATGGCTGGAGACGGCCGGCGCGCCGCTCTGCCCGATCCCAGGTCATGGCGCGATGCGCCACGAGCCCCTCGACGGGGACGGGGAGTCCGAGGGGTGAGCGCGCGGGGTGCCCCTTCCCTTTTGCGTTCGCCCGTGTATACAAGTATAGGCCTATACCTGTAGGAGTGTAGCATGAAGGTTCTCGCCATCCTCTCGCAGAAGGGGGGAGTCGGTAAGACCACCCTGGCGACGTGCTTGGCCGTGGCGGCCGAGCAGGCCGGCAAGGAGGTTGCGATCATCGACCTCGACCCGCAGGCGACCGCTTCCTTCTGGAAGGACGTGCGCCAGCTCGACACGCCCGCCGTTGCCTCGATCCAGCCGGTGCGGTTGTCGGCCGTGCTGAAAGCCTGCGCCGACGCCGGCACCGACCTGGTGGTGATCGACGGCGCGGCCGTGGCGCGCGACGTGACTTTCGAGGCGGCGCGTCATGCCGACTTCATCCTGATCCCGACCAAGACCGCCGTGTTCGACACCATGAGCATGACGCACACGCTGGAGGTGGTGCGCCAGCTCGATCGCGCCTTCGCCGTCGTGCTGACCTTCGTGCCACCCCAGGGGCAGGAGACGGGCGACGCTATGAAGGCGGTGGAGGAGCTGGGCGCGGCCGTCTGTCCGGTGACGGTCGGCAACCGCAAGGCTTTCTTCCGCGCCCAGGCCGTAGGCCAGGCGGTGCAGGAGTTCGAGCCGCATGGCCCGGCGGCGGCCGAAATCAAACAGTTATACGAGTATACAAGTATACGATTATACAAGCAGACGGAGGTGGCGTGATGGCCAAGGGCAATGCGCTTCAGGCCGTTCTCGACCGCGCCAAAGCTGGCGGCGATCCCGCGCCCCCGCCGGCGACCCCGGCCGAGGCGCCAGCCGCTAGAGGGGCGCAGGGGAGCCGCCGGGGGACCAAGCTGATCGGCGGCCACTTCCCCCCCGAGGTCAGCACCCAGCTCCGCATCCTCGCGGCCGAGGGGGGGACGACGGTGCAAAGCCTGTTGGCCGAGGCGCTGGACGATCTGTTCGTTAAGAAGGGGCGCAACCACGTCGGTCGTGGGGGCGTATAGCCGTATACAATTATACGCCTATACGCAGCAGGGGCGCTGGAGACCTGAAAGGTGAGTTTTGGGGTGGGGGCTCACCGTTCGTCGGCCGGCCGGTTGAAGTCCACCAGGACCGGCATTTCGACGGGTTCGCCCCGCAGCTTGGCCCGCCGGACGACACTGTGCTGATCGATCAGGATTTGCGCATCGCGTTTGCCGGTGGAGGTTTTGGGGAACCAATGCAGCGCCACTCGCTCGACCTTGCGCCCCTTCTTGATGGGCGTGAAGTCAACGAAGAAAGGACAGAGCTTGTTGATTTCGTCCTTGGCGACTTTTAGGCAGTATTTGTTGAAATCCGCGAACCGCTCCAGCTTTCCTTCGGGCACGTTCAGGAGGCCGCGAAGCTCCTCAACTGTGAATTCTTCCATCTGCTTGTATTCCAGGCCTATGCGCCGCTCGATCATTTCATAGAGGCAGAGAGCGTATTTCGACTCGAAGCAATACATCACCTGCGTCTTGAGGCGGGCATAGACCTCGCTGTTCCGCAGGATCTCGATCAGCTCCTCGGGGATGCGGTAGTGAAGGAAGCCGTCCTTCTCCAGGCTCTCGTCGCTCGGGCCGAGGAGCTGGACGCGGCGCTTGTAGCTCTTGCCGTCCTTGCGGATGGTGACGATCGCGATCGTGCCCATCAGCCGCAGCAGCGAGCTTTCCACCCGCTCATTGCCCTGATGCGTGCCCTTCAGGGCCGTTTTAGAGATGCGATGGATGATGGGCTCGCCTATCCGCTCCCAGGCGTTGGCGATCAGCAGGTTGTAGATGCGGCGATCGGCGAGGGTGAGGGGGTTCAGCTCGACGATGTCCACCAGCTCGCCAGGCTTGACGATCTCGCCATAGTTGGCCGGATCGAACGGATTGCCGCGCCCCTTTTGATCCAGGGTCCGGATAGGGAGATCGACCACAGCGCCTTTCGACATCGACACGTCCATCGGTGAGCAAGAACAGATTCTCAGCTCACCTTACCGGCGAATTGTGAGTTGGGCAAATCCTCTAGCTCCCCTTTGATCGGTGAGGGCATACCCCAAAACTCACCGTCGAGCGGGCGCCTACCCCAAAGCTCACGCGACTCGGCCCCAACACTCACTTTTACCGACCCCAACGCTCACCGTAGGCTACCCCAAAGCTCACGCGACTCGGCCCCAACACTCACTTTTCGGCCTGATTCGCTGTTACGGTTCAACGAGTTACGGCCCCTGAATCTTGAATCTAAGAAGAATCTTAGAATCTGAACCGGAACGGTGAGTTTTGGGGTAGCCCGGCCTGTGGATAACTTCGCGCCCAGGCGGTTGGACGCCGAAGAAGAAAGAAAGCGCCGCCTCTTGGGGGCTTCGCCCCCGCCGGCTCGCGGCCTTCGGCCGCCCCGGCCCGCTGCGCGGTCCTCCCGCCCGGCATCCCCCATCAAAATGAGTCGGCCTAGTCGGCCGACAAGCTATTCCAAGAGGAAGATCGGCGAAAACCTTCAAAAATCGGAGCCCGGTCCAACCGTCGCATGGCTTTTCGAAGAAAAGCTGGCGGGACCGTTGAGGGAAATCCCGACCGACGTCGCCGGCAGATAGGCCGCTAGGGCCCGATTCCGGGTCGTGGAGCGGCAAATCGGGTAGGGGAGGGGCGGCGGGTCGCCCAGAACGATCCGCCGCCCAGCGGCGACCTGAACGGTGAGGCTCTACCCCAAAACTCACCGTTCGCGGCAGGGCGGCCCGGCGTGTATACGCCTATACAGTCTTCGCGCCGTTTAAACGCTCGCCGCGGTGAACAGCCCCCGGAACTCCGGCCCGTCGTAATATCTGACCTTGGCGGCGATGGCGGGCGCGGCGCCCTGGCGCAAAAGGATCTCCAGGCTGGAATCCAGCCGCATGATCTCGTCAGGCGTCATCAGTTCGCGCCGTGAGAGATGGGCCGTGGTCGAGGTGGATTTGGTCTCGAAAAGCTGCATTCCGCCTCGCGAGGTGCTGGTTCCCGTCGTCTGATAGCTCATGGTCGTCGCGCCGATCGACTTGGACACCCAGCTCGCGGTCTCGACATCGGCGACGTTGAAGATTTGGACGATGCCGGCATTGGAAACGAAGGTTCCGGCCTTTTTGCCGTAGGCGCTCCAAAGCTGGTGCATATCCTGGAGGATCGGCCAGAGCTGGAGGCCGTAACCGGCCATCAGTCCGAAGGCCCGTTCGACGGGTTCCAGGCGGCCGAGGGCCGCAAACTCATCAAGCAGGAAGAGGACCGGCGCGGCCGGCCGGGCAGGGGAGCGGGCCAGGTCGTGGATCGCCTGGGCGACCATGAGGCGCAGCCATCGGGAATAGGCGTCCAGCCGCTCCGGCGGCAGGACCAGGAACACGGTCGCCTTGCCTTCCTTGAGATCGGCGAACCGAAAATCCGACCGGGCCATGGTCCCGTTGATGCGGACGCTATCGAGGAAGTGGGTGTGGCGCTGGGCCGAGGACAGCACGCCGGCCGCTTCCCGCTCGCTCTTGCCGAGGTGTCGGTTGGCGGCCCGGCGGACCAGGCCGCCGGCGCTGGCGGATTCCTGCATGATGGCCAGCGAGGCGGCGAAGTCGCCAGGACTGAGGGTCAGCAGCTCGCGCACCGTGGCCAGGGTGCGGGCTTCAGGCCGCTCCTCGCAGACGACGTAGAGGATCACGCCGGCGATCAGCGCCTTGGCCTCCTCGTTCCAATGGGCTTCGCCGCCCTGGCCAGGTGGGTCGTGGACCAGGGCGTCGGCCAGGAGGGCGGCGTCTTCGGCCAGGTCGAGACTGTCAGGGTCCAGGCCGGCCAGGGGGTTGAAGGCGGCCGGGGGCTGGCCGGAGATCTCAAACGGATCGAGCACATAGACCGGGCCGAACCGCGAGCGGGCGCGGGCGGTGATGTGGGCGTTCTCGCCCTTGGGATCGATGCAAAGCACCGAGCGATCGGCGGTCAGCAAGTTGGGGATAATGGCGCCCACACCCTTGCCTGAGCGGGTCGGGGCGATGGTCAGGAGATGGGCCTGGCCGGCGTAGCGGAGGAGCTGGCCACCCTTGCGGTTCTCACGGCCGACGATCAGCCCCGCGCCGCCGCCGAGCGAGCTTTTGACCTGCGCCGCGCTGGCGAAGTGCGCCGAGCCGTGGACGCCGCCGCCGATCTGAAACTCGCCAAACTTGGCCCGCCAATAGCCTACGGCGCTGAATATGCCGAGGAGGCCGGCCGCGACGCTCAGGCCCGTCTGGAGGCCATGGCTGACGTGTGCGACGGCCGCGACGGGGATCAGGACCAGGCGGCCGACCAGGGAGCCGATCAGATAGCCAGCGCCGACGTAGATCAGCAGGGCGACGAGCCGCAGGAGGCCTCTCATTCGGCGGCCATCGCGTCGGCCTCAAACGCGCGGAGGCCGCGTCGGCGGAACGTCTCCCCGAGCGCCGCGCCGCCTTCTCCCTGGAGCATGTCGGCGAGCCCAAGAAGTCCGCCGAGGATGGTGGCGCGATCGTCGTCGGTGAGGTCCACCAGGCCGGCCTTTTGGACGAGGCCGCCGAGTTCGATCAGGTGGCGGGTGCGTTCGCGGCGTTGCATGACCCAGGCTCTCGTATCGGTGCGGGCGCGGTTGGATTCAGCGCGGCGGATCGCCGTCGCCATTCGACCCAGCGCCGCCGCCGTCGCCTGACTTCGGAGCTTCAACGCCCGAGCGCCCCTTGCGTCCCCGTCGTTGAAAGTAGGCCGCGCCCTCGGAGCGCCACGCCTCCTTTTGCTCGGCTGACTTCGCGCCGTTGACAGCCGCCAGGAGCGCCCCGGCCAACGTCTCCAGATCGAGCGCATCGGCTCCGGTGACCGTGACCAACTCCCCAAGCTGCAACACCCGTTTCGCTTTCAGGCCCTTCGCTTTGTCCGCAAGAGCCTTCAGCTCGCTGTCGATATCGCGGGGTTTGCGCATGGTTGGTTCCTTGGCGACTGACTGTTGACCCCGCCCAACTAAGTGAATCACGGCCGACCCCCGGAGTCCATCACGAAAGGCCGTAAGGTTTTGAGTGCGCGCTTATACGTCGTGCCGACGTGCGCTTGAAACGAGGCGGCTTCCGAGCGATGGTGCGGCGTGGCCATCTACCATTTCAGCGCTAAGGTGATCTCTCGCGCCAACGGCTCCAGCGCCGTGGCGTCGGCCGCCTACCGTTCGGCCTCCGAGCTGCACGACGAGCGACTGGGCCGGTCGCACAATTTCACGGACAAGACCGGCGTCGTTCACTCCGAAGTCATGGCGCCGGAAGGCTCGCCCGAGCGCTGGCAGGATCGCGAGGCGCTGTGGAACGAGGTAGAGGCCGGCGAGGTCCGCAAGGACGCGCAGCTCGCCCGCGAGATCGAGTTCTCGATACCACGAGAGATGAGCCAGGCGCAGGGCGTCGAGCTGGCGCGGGACTTCGTGCAGCAGGAGTTTGTCGATCGCGGGATGGTCGCCGATCTCAATGTGCATTGGGACATCGGGCCGGACGGTCTGGCGAAGCCGCACGCCCACGTCATGCTTTCGATGCGCGAAGCCGGCCCCGAGGGGTTTGGGAAGAAGGTCCGCGAGTGGAATAGCACCGAGCTTCTGACCGACTGGCGCGAGGCGTGGGCGGAGCATGTGAACACCCGCCTGGCCGAACTCGACATCGATGCGCGGGTCGATCACCGGACGCTGGAGGCGCAGGGGATCGACCTGGAGCCGCAGCACAAGATCGGCCCGGCCGGCGCGCGGCGCCTGGACCGGGGCGAGGACGCCGAGCGGGCGGTCGATCACCGGGAGATCGCCCGGCGCAACGGCGAGAAGATCATCGCCGAGCCGACTGTGGCGCTGGACGCCATCACCCGGCAGCAGAGCACGTTCACGGATCACGACCTGGCGCGCTTCGTTCACCGGCACACCGACGACGCCGATCAGTTCGCCCAGGCCATGAGCGCGGTGAAAACCTCGCCCGAGCTGGTCGCGCTCGGCAAGGACGGTGCCGGTCGCGAGCGGTTCAGCACCCGCGAAATGCTGGCGACCGAGCAACGGCTGGAGCGGTCGGCCGAGCAGATCGCGGGGAGGGGACAACACCGGGTCTCGCCGGCGTCGCGTGAGCTGGCCTTGGCCGCCAGCGAGGGGCGCGGCCTGGCGCTGGCGGGCTCGCAGCGCGACGCCCTGGACCACATCACCGGGCGCGAGGATCTGGCCCTCGTCGTGGGCTACGCCGGCACGGGCAAGAGCGCCATGCTGGGCGTCGCCCGCGAGGCGTGGGAGGCGTCCGGCTACCAGGTCCGCGGTGCGGCCTTGTCAGGGATCGCGGCGGAAAGCCTCGAGGCGGGTTCGGGCATCGGCTCGCGGACGATCGCCAGTCTCGAGCACGGCTGGGCGCAGGGGAGGGACGTGCTCACCGCGCGCGACGTGCTGGTGATCGACGAGGCCGGCATGATCGGGTCGCGTCAAATGGAGCGGGTGCTATCGGCGGCCGACCTCGCCGGCGCCAAGGTGGTCCTTGTCGGCGACGCCGGGCAGCTCCAGGCGATCGAGGCCGGCGCCGCGTTCCGGGCGCTCACCGAGCGGCATGGCGCGGCCGAGATCACCGAAATCCGGCGCCAGCGCGAGGACTGGCAGCGTGAGGCGACGCGGGAGCTGGCCACGGGCCGCACCGGCACCGCCCTGGACCGCTACGAGGCCGCCGGCATGGTCAGGGGCCACGAGACCCGCGAAGCCGCCCGCAGCGCCCTCGTGGACGGCTGGGATTCCGTGCGCCAGGCCCGGCCGGAAGCCAGCCAGGTCATGCTGGCCCACACGCGCGCCGACGTGGCGGAGCTGAACCAGCTCGCCCGGGCGCGGATGCGCGACGCCGGCGCGCTCGGCGCCGACCAGGTGGTGCAGACCGAGCGCGGCGAGCGGGCGTTCGCCCCAGGCGACCGCGTGATGTTCCTGCGCAACGAGCGGTCCATTGGGGTGAAGAACGGTTCGCTAGGGACCGTCGAAAAGATCGACGCCGCCAGCCTCGCCGTGCGCCTTGATGGCGCCGATCGGCGCGAGGTCCGGTTCGACCTCAAGGATTACGCCCAGATCGACCACGGCTATGCGTCCACCATCCACAAGAGCCAGGGCGTCACCGTGGACCATGGCCACCTGCTGGCCAGCGACGGCCTGGACCGTCACGCCGCCTATGTCGGGATGAGCCGCCACCGCGAGACGCTGGCCGTCCACTACGGCGCCGACGACTTCAAGGACCGCGACCAGCTCACCCGCACCCTTGACCGCGAACGGGCGAAGGATACGACCCTGGACTATGGCGAGCCACGCGTGGCCGAGGCCTTCGCCGAGCGGCGGGGCATCACCAGGTCGGAGATCCGTATCTCGCCGGAAATGGCGAAGCCAGCCGAGCGGGCGCCATCGCGGTTCGCGGGGTTCAAGCCGAAGCCGGCGGCCGACCGGGCCGTGGGGGATCGCGCGCCCTCCCCCGCCCCTGCAGCGCCCCTGCAGCGCCAGGAGCTGACCGAGGGCGTGCGCGGCTATGCGCGGGCCTTTGCCGACATGGAACGGATGCGGCAGGGCGGCCTGCCGGTCCTGCCGCACCAGGACATTGCGTTTAAACGGGCTGAGAAGGCGCTTTCGGCCGTGAGTCCAGAGGCCGCGCAGGATCTCCGTTCCGCCCTGTCGCGCCAGCGTGGGCTTGCCGGCCGCGTCGATCAACCGGGCGGGATGGAGGCGATCGGCGGCGCGTTGGCGCGTGAGAGCCAGGTGCGGCGAGATCCTCAGCTCCGGGCAGAGCGTTTCGTGGAAAGCTGGACGCGGTTGAAGGCCCAGCACGCCGAGTTGTCGGGATGGCAGAACGTCGACGCCCGCCGGAAGGTCGAAGCCCGGATGAAGGGTCTCGCCGGCGGCCTCGCCCGCGATCCGCAGGTGGAATCGGTCTTGGCTGGCCGCCGTCGCGAGCTGGGCCTGTCGCCCGGCGCCATGCCGGGCCGCAACCTGGTGCAGGACCTCACGCGTTCGCTTAGCTTGGGCCGGGGTCTTGGCCGGTAGGAGGAACGATGGCGGAGGACGAGGCCCTCGGGGCCGAGACCCACGGGGTCGAGCCCCAGGATGCGGCGGCCGAGGCGTTCGAGGCGCTTAGGGCCGAGGTCGGTCAGCTCCGCGCGGTGCTGGAGGGTCTGCCGACCACGGCGCCAGATTACTCCCCCACCCTCGCGGCTATCGCCCAAAGCCTCGCGGCGATCGAGGCGCACCCTGCCCTTCGGTTGACGCCCCAGGACCTCGCCTCCCAGGTGCGCCAGGCGGCGGACGCGGCCCAGCAACAGGGCCGGCGGGAGCTGGCCAACGCCGTGCAGCGGGTGGACGCCGCCGGCACGGCCCTGGAGCGCCTGGCCGAGCGGCAGCGCACCGGGCGCGAGCAGGTCCGCCAGGTCGCGATCATGACTGCGGTGGGCGCCGTCGCCGGCGTCATCGTGTGGGTGTGTTTCTCCGGGCCGATCGCGCGCGCGCTCCCCGCCGGCTGGAGCGTGCCGGAGAAGATGGCCGCCGCGACGCTTAACCTCGATCGTTGGGATGCCGGCGCGCGGCTGATGCAGAGCGACAACCCGCAGGGTTGGGCGCAGGTCGCCGAGGGCGCGAAGCTGGAGCGTGAGAACCGGCCCGCGCTGGAGGATTGTTGGCGGGCGGCGACCCGGACGGGGAAAGCGCAGCGGTGCAACGTCACGGTCAAGGCTGCGTCAGCAGAGATCAGCCGCTAGTCCTGATAGCCGATCCCTGGGCGTTTGTTTTCAATTCCTCAAACACGATTAGGCCGCGCTGTGTGCACCCAGCGCGGCCCAAAACGAGCGATAGTTTGTAGATAGATCAGCCCTTGATGATGATCTCTATCGCATCCGGCGACACCCCGAACATGGCCGCCAGCCCTAGCTTGGCGGCTGCGATCGACAGGGGGGTTACACCTTCATCACCTTCCTCGCCGTCCACTTCAGGGGGCATGAAAGGCTTGAAGTCGAGCGCATCCAAGTCGATGCCGCGTTCCTTGATCTCGCTCACGTCCATGTAGCGTACCGGGTTTCGGGAGCCGTCCCAGAAGCCGGGCACTAAAACCTCGGCGACTTCAGAAAACGTAACGAGAAAACGGTCCCGGTCATTTTCGCGGTAGGTGAACTTCACGTCCTCGATCTTGCCCACGAGGAACGCGGCCCCGTGAGGTTCTGGACGTGCGCCCGGTCCCGGATCATAGGGCGGATTGGCGTGGCGCACACACACCACGTACTTGAAATTACGCACTACGGCTGGGCGAAGCGCCCAGTCGGACGTGCCGCCCTCCCGGAACAGGCGGTCCTTGCTCTTACCGGTGAGCACTACCAAAGCTTTATCTGACATTTTGCGCCTCCTTTGCTGAACGCAAGGGATAGATAGGCCATAGATAGCGAACGCGCAACCCATGTTATAGGAGTTTTATGCCATTTTTATCGCGACGGTGCGTAACCCCCTTTTTCGCACCCGGTAGCCCCAACCCCTTAGGCTCCGGGCAGCTAGCAAACGAGGGTTTTCAGGAACGCTCCAGGCACCGCCCACAGGCTCAAAACCGTTCGGTTTTGAGCCCCATTCCCTGCCCTAGCAAATTCAGACTCTTACGCGAATCAAAAACGGGGTGCAGAATGTCCAGATGCTAATTGGCTATGCGCGCATCTCGCGCGGCGATCACCAGGACCTCGCCGCGCAGCTCCGGACTCTGTCCGAGGCTGGGTGCGAAAAGGTCTATGACGAGGAAGCGTCTGGCGCAGACGCCGCGCGCCCGCAGCTAAAGGAGCTTCTCGCGCGTCTAGAGCCAGGGGACGTCCTGATCGTTTGGAAGCTCGATCGCCTGTCCCGTTCGCTATCGGATCTCCTCCTCACCCTCGCCAAGGTTGAGGCCGCCGGCGCCGGCTTTCGATCGATCACCGAGGCGATCGACACGACGACGGCCGCTGGCCGGCTCATGATGCACATGATTGGTGCGTTCGCCGAGTTCGAGCGCGCGATGATCCGGGAGCGCACCATGCAGGGCCTAGAGACCGCCCGGCGCGCTGGCCGGCATCTTGGGCGGAAGCCGAAGCTGAAGCCGTCACAGAAGGCCGAGATCGTCCGTATGATCGAGGACGGCCGAGGGACGCCGGCACACGCGGCCGGACTGTTCAATGTCTCAAAGGCAACGGTGAAGCGAGTGGTGGCCGCACACCGGCTGAGTGGGGCGCCCCATGAGTGAGGCGCCCAATCGCGGCCAGGTGCGCCCTGCCCCTCCCGCCTTGACTTTCAATCTTAATTGTAGACAATACGTCACATGATAATCGAATCTGGAACATCCCTTCGTGATACCCGAGAAACGATCGGTCTATCTCAGGCAAAGCTCGCCGAGATAACCGGTATACCGCAGCATGCGTTGTCTGGATACGAACTCGGAAAGTTCGAGTTAGACAAGAGACAGCTTAACCAATTACAATCTGTCCTTGGTAATGCGGGGCTTGTGAGCGGCACAATAGCCCGGAAGAAGAGATATCAGAGCCACGAATACAAAGCGGTCGTACATGACCCGAGGAGGGTTGATCGTTACGCTCAGACATTGGGGAACAAGCTCTACCTTGAGCTTCTTTCCTCCCTTTCTTCGGAGCGTGCCAGCCTCGCCGGAACCGCTATAAGTTTGTTCTCTGGCTGCGGCGGCCTCAGTCTCGGCTTCGCATGGGCCGGTTTCGCGGTGAAGGGTTTCCTCGAATTGGACCCCGCCCTGCGGCGAATTTACAGTATGAATTTTCCACACGCGAAAGAACTTGGGGCCGATATAACCAAGCTGAGCGATGACAAAATAAAAGCGGCGCACTCCATTACGGGAGACGTTGACCTCATTATTGGGGGGCCGCCGTGTCAAGGCTTTAGCTTATCAGGAAAGCGGGACGTAAACGATCCGCGTAACACGCTGTTCCTCGACTACCTGCGCTTTGTCGATGTATACAAACCGAAAATCGCGGTATTGGAGAACGTCAGGCTTCTAACTTCCATGAAGTCATCCGAAGGGCACTACGTTAAAGACGAGATCAAAAGAGAGTTCGAGAAGCGTGGCTATTTGGTCGGACTGTTCGACGCCAACGCAAAAGACTATGGCGTGCCACAGCACCGCGAGCGCGTGTTCTTCATTGCCGTTCGTCGTGACCTCGGTGCCTCGCCGTCGTTCCCCGACCTAACTCATGGACAAGCTGGCGACGGCGACCTGTTTTCGAATTTCGCGCCTTGTCGGACGTTTGCCGACGCATGCTCTGACCTCACATTTCTGGAATCGGGGGAGACCGCAAACGACCCGATGCACGCGGCCGTGGCGCACCCGCAGCATGTCATTGACTGGCTTTGGGACGTGCCAGAGGGCCAAAGCGCGCACGACAACGATGATCCCTCTAAACGCCCTCCGTCTGGCTACAACACGACGTATAAGCGCCAGGTGTGGGCCGAGCCTGGAGCTACCGTGCAGACGACTTTCGGAATGATCTCCGGTTGCCGAAACGTCCATCCGATCGCGACGCGCTCGTTGACCGTGCGCGAAGCGGCAAGGTTGCAGTCGTTTCCGGACTCGTACAAGTTCACGGGCAGCTTAGGTTCTATCAGAACAGGTATCGGTAACGCAGTCCCTCCCCTCCTCGCTTATGCGATCGCGAAGCATATCAGCAAGGCACTTTAGATTTTATAGAAGTAGCCGGCTTCTAAATTAAATTGCAGCTGGTCCGGGTGTTGCTCCTGCCCGCCGCGTTGCATCTGGACAACGCCGAAGCGCGGCGCAAGATGCGTGACGCCGATCGGGTCACGGTAACTACCCTTCCGCACTGAATATGGGCGCGTCGTATAGCCCTGGTACTGCCGGGAGAGCGTGATGAGTTCGCCGATGTCGTAAATGGCGACCTCTGTAGAGTCTACTGAGGTCGCAAGGCGCGTTTTGTGAATGAGGAAATCCGGCACAAAAGGGTCATCGATATAAGCCTTTTGAAGCAAGAGGCGTGTGACGTCGTCTTGGCGGTCGCTGAAGATCGCCTCCCACTCCTCGCGCGCGCCGGCGGTCATTTCTTCCCAGAAAAATCGCCGGGGGTCCGTGAGCCGTCCGTCCGTAGCGCCTGGCACGTCCAGAGGGCGAAATCCCGGATCTCCGCAAAAATGCCGGAGAGCCGTTAGGGCTAGGTCGCTAACGGGCACGCCGTTGTCACGAAGAAGTTTCGTAAATCCCCGCGCCGTCGTGAAGTAAAGTTGGGCGTTAGTGGGCTTTGGATTGTTGCACTGTTTTGTTGATACACCGACGGTCACGCTTGGCGCATCGAGCCGGTTAAGAGTGATTACAATATCGCTCTTGCATCGGCGAACGTCCGCGCCGTTGATCGAGAGCCAGTGACGGCCGTCCTCCGATGTGGCGAGCGCGCCGGTAGACAGGGCGATGACAGATTGAACGTCGTCGTAGCCGAGAAATCTAAGGATATAACGGAGTAGGAGGCTCCCAGGGTTGCCGGAAAACACATGGCCTTCGGCGGGAAGATCACCAACCAGAGGAAAAGCGAGCGCGTTTATGTACTCACAAATGGAGTCCTCGAAAGCATGCCCTGCCTTCCGCCCTAGCGTTCCGGCCTGAATCTGGAGCGCATGGACTTCATCGATCGGGGTCAGGGCCATTATTGTACACCTCGGTTAAAGTGGAAACCGAAGTGCTGAGGCCATCAGCAAGTCGCAGGAGATTGAGAAAGGATGGATTACGTGTGCCGCGCTCAATCATGCTGATGTAAGTGCGATCGAAACCACATTTCTCTGCCAATTTCTCTTGAGACAAGCCGAGAGCTTCGCGTTGTTTGCGAATAGCCTGTCCAAGGGGAATCAGTGACTTCGGCATTGGCGCATGCAAGCTCGGTTGTGGTGTTTGCGTCTACGGACAATGCGTCACGTATTTTTGGACGCGTCCCTTTCGGGACCGGGCTCTATTCGCGCGGCTCACCGAGCCGCTTTCAGCGTCTCGGCCATTCGGTGACGATCGCTCGCGCGGGCGGGCTTGAGGCCCGCATGAGGCCGCCGGCGTCGCCGGCGAAGATCTCCGTCTAGGAGGGGAAAGGGGCGCGCCGCCCCCTCTCCCCCGCAACGACGATCCGCCGGGCCGTGGCTCGGCTGCGCCTGCGCCCGCACCACCCCGGCCGATTCCCGCTGCCCCCCTCGCCCCCGGCTGTTCGCCACGACGGCAGGGCCGATGGCCGAGGCCATCGCCCTGCGGCGATGAAAGGGAGACAGTGAGATGATCCACGATAACCGGGAAAGCTGGCTGAACGGGGTGGCGGCGGGCATGGCCCCGCTGTTCGAGGCGTTGGGCGCTCCCCTCCCCGACCGGGTGCGGGTGGCCATCGGCTTCACCAGCGCCGGCCGCAGGAGCCGAGCGATCGGCGAGTGCTGGGATAACCGGCGCAGCGCGGACGGGCATTTTGAAATCTTCATCCGGCCGGACCTGGCCCACGCGCCCGACGCCATGCCGGCGCAGATCGCCGCGATCCTGGCGCACGAGCTGGTCCACGCGGCCGTGGGCATCAAGGCCGGGCATGGGAAGTCGTTTAAACGGGTCGCGCTTGGGCTGGGACTGGTCGGGCCGATGCGCGCCACCACGCCGGGCGAAGCGTTCCTCGCGACAGTCGCCCCCATCCTCGCGGCGGCGGGTCCCCTCCCCCACGCTCGCCTCGACACCGGCGGGCTGACGACCGCGCCCCGGAAGCAGGCGGTCCGGATGCTCAAGTGTGAGTGCCTGGCCTGCGGCTACACCGTCAGGACCGCGCGCAAATGGCTGGAGACGGCCGGCGCGCCGCTCTGCCCGATCCCAGGTCATGGCGCGATGCGCCACGAGCCCCTCGACGGGGACGGGGAGTCCGAGGGGTGAGCGCGCGGGGTGCCCCTTCCCTTTTGCGTTCGCCCGTGTATACAAGTATAGGCCTATACCTGTAGGAGTGTAGCATGAAGGTTCTCGCCATCCTCTCGCAGAAGGGGGGAGTCGGTAAGACCACCCTGGCGACGTGCTTGGCCGTGGCGGCCGAGCAGGCCGGCAAGGAGGTTGCGATCATCGACCTCGACCCGCAGGCGACCGCTTCCTTCTGGAAGGACGTGCGCCAGCTCGACACGCCCGCCGTTGCCTCGATCCAGCCGGTGCGGTTGTCGGCCGTGCTGAAAGCCTGCGCCGACGCCGGCACCGACCTGGTGGTGATCGACGGCGCGGCCGTGGCGCGCGACGTGACTTTCGAGGCGGCGCGTCATGCCGACTTCATCCTGATCCCGACCAAGACCGCCGTGTTCGACACCATGAGCATGACGCACACGCTGGAGGTGGTGCGCCAGCTCGATCGCGCCTTCGCCGTCGTGCTGACCTTCGTGCCACCCCAGGGGCAGGAGACGGGCGACGCTATGAAGGCGGTGGAGGAGCTGGGCGCGGCCGTCTGTCCGGTGACGGTCGGCAACCGCAAGGCTTTCTTCCGCGCCCAGGCCGTAGGCCAGGCGGTGCAGGAGTTCGAGCCGCATGGCCCGGCGGCGGCCGAAATCAAACAGTTATACGAGTATACAAGTATACGATTATACAAGCAGACGGAGGTGGCGTGATGGCCAAGGGCAATGCGCTTCAGGCCGTTCTCGACCGCGCCAAAGCTGGCGGCGATCCCGCGCCCCCGCCGGCGACCCCGGCCGAGGCGCCAGCCGCTAGAGGGGCGCAGGGGAGCCGCCGGGGGACCAAGCTGATCGGCGGCCACTTCCCCCCCGAGGTCAGCACCCAGCTCCGCATCCTCGCGGCCGAGGGGGGGACGACGGTGCAAAGCCTGTTGGCCGAGGCGCTGGACGATCTGTTCGTTAAGAAGGGGCGCAACCACGTCGGTCGTGGGGGCGTATAGCCGTATACAATTATACGCCTATACGCAGCAGGGGCGCTGGAGACCTGAAAGGTGAGTTTTGGGGTGGGGGCTCACCGTTCGTCGGCCGGCCGGTTGAAGTCCACCAGGACCGGCATTTCGACGGGTTCGCCCCGCAGCTTGGCCCGCCGGACGACACTGTGCTGATCGATCAGGATTTGCGCATCGCGTTTGCCGGTGGAGGTTTTGGGGAACCAATGCAGCGCCACTCGCTCGACCTTGCGCCCCTTCTTGATGGGCGTGAAGTCAACGAAGAAAGGACAGAGCTTGTTGATTTCGTCCTTGGCGACTTTTAGGCAGTATTTGTTGAAATCCGCGAACCGCTCCAGCTTTCCTTCGGGCACGTTCAGGAGGCCGCGAAGCTCCTCAACTGTGAATTCTTCCATCTGCTTGTATTCCAGGCCTATGCGCCGCTCGATCATTTCATAGAGGCAGAGAGCGTATTTCGACTCGAAGCAATACATCACCTGCGTCTTGAGGCGGGCATAGACCTCGCTGTTCCGCAGGATCTCGATCAGCTCCTCGGGGATGCGGTAGTGAAGGAAGCCGTCCTTCTCCAGGCTCTCGTCGCTCGGGCCGAGGAGCTGGACGCGGCGCTTGTAGCTCTTGCCGTCCTTGCGGATGGTGACGATCGCGATCGTGCCCATCAGCCGCAGCAGCGAGCTTTCCACCCGCTCATTGCCCTGATGCGTGCCCTTCAGGGCCGTTTTAGAGATGCGATGGATGATGGGCTCGCCTATCCGCTCCCAGGCGTTGGCGATCAGCAGGTTGTAGATGCGGCGATCGGCGAGGGTGAGGGGGTTCAGCTCGACGATGTCCACCAGCTCGCCAGGCTTGACGATCTCGCCATAGTTGGCCGGATCGAACGGATTGCCGCGCCCCTTTTGATCCAGGGTCCGGATAGGGAGATCGACCACAGCGCCTTTCGACATCGACACGTCCATCGGTGAGCAAGAACAGATTCTCAGCTCACCTTACCGGCGAATTGTGAGTTGGGCAAATCCTCTAGCTCCCCTTTGATCGGTGAGGGCATACCCCAAAACTCACCGTCGAGCGGGCGCCTACCCCAAAGCTCACGCGACTCGGCCCCAACACTCACTTTTACCGACCCCAACGCTCACCGTAGGCTACCCCAAAGCTCACGCGACTCGGCCCCAACACTCACTTTTCGGCCTGATTCGCTGTTACGGTTCAACGAGTTACGGCCCCTGAATCTTGAATCTAAGAAGAATCTTAGAATCTGAACCGGAACGGTGAGTTTTGGGGTAGCCCGGCCTGTGGATAACTTCGCGCCCAGGCGGTTGGACGCCGAAGAAGAAAGAAAGCGCCGCCTCTTGGGGGCTTCGCCCCCGCCGGCTCGCGGCCTTCGGCCGCCCCGGCCCGCTGCGCGGTCCTCCCGCCCGGCATCCCCCATCAAAATGAGTCGGCCTAGTCGGCCGACAAGCTATTCCAAGAGGAAGATCGGCGAAAACCTTCAAAAATCGGAGCCCGGTCCAACCGTCGCATGGCTTTTCGAAGAAAAGCTGGCGGGACCGTTGAGGGAAATCCCGACCGACGTCGCCGGCAGATAGGCCGCTAGGGCCCGATTCCGGGTCGTGGAGCGGCAAATCGGGTAGGGGAGGGGCGGCGGGTCGCCCAGAACGATCCGCCGCCCAGCGGCGACCTGAACGGTGAGGCTCTACCCCAAAACTCACCGTTCGCGGCAGGGCGGCCCGGCGTGTATACGCCTATACAGTCTTCGCGCCGTTTAAACGCTCGCCGCGGTGAACAGCCCCCGGAACTCCGGCCCGTCGTAATATCTGACCTTGGCGGCGATGGCGGGCGCGGCGCCCTGGCGCAAAAGGATCTCCAGGCTGGAATCCAGCCGCATGATCTCGTCAGGCGTCATCAGTTCGCGCCGTGAGAGATGGGCCGTGGTCGAGGTGGATTTGGTCTCGAAAAGCTGCATTCCGCCTCGCGAGGTGCTGGTTCCCGTCGTCTGATAGCTCATGGTCGTCGCGCCGATCGACTTGGACACCCAGCTCGCGGTCTCGACATCGGCGACGTTGAAGATTTGGACGATGCCGGCATTGGAAACGAAGGTTCCGGCCTTTTTGCCGTAGGCGCTCCAAAGCTGGTGCATATCCTGGAGGATCGGCCAGAGCTGGAGGCCGTAACCGGCCATCAGTCCGAAGGCCCGTTCGACGGGTTCCAGGCGGCCGAGGGCCGCAAACTCATCAAGCAGGAAGAGGACCGGCGCGGCCGGCCGGGCAGGGGAGCGGGCCAGGTCGTGGATCGCCTGGGCGACCATGAGGCGCAGCCATCGGGAATAGGCGTCCAGCCGCTCCGGCGGCAGGACCAGGAACACGGTCGCCTTGCCTTCCTTGAGATCGGCGAACCGAAAATCCGACCGGGCCATGGTCCCGTTGATGCGGACGCTATCGAGGAAGTGGGTGTGGCGCTGGGCCGAGGACAGCACGCCGGCCGCTTCCCGCTCGCTCTTGCCGAGGTGTCGGTTGGCGGCCCGGCGGACCAGGCCGCCGGCGCTGGCGGATTCCTGCATGATGGCCAGCGAGGCGGCGAAGTCGCCAGGACTGAGGGTCAGCAGCTCGCGCACCGTGGCCAGGGTGCGGGCTTCAGGCCGCTCCTCGCAGACGACGTAGAGGATCACGCCGGCGATCAGCGCCTTGGCCTCCTCGTTCCAATGGGCTTCGCCGCCCTGGCCAGGTGGGTCGTGGACCAGGGCGTCGGCCAGGAGGGCGGCGTCTTCGGCCAGGTCGAGACTGTCAGGGTCCAGGCCGGCCAGGGGGTTGAAGGCGGCCGGGGGCTGGCCGGAGATCTCAAACGGATCGAGCACATAGACCGGGCCGAACCGCGAGCGGGCGCGGGCGGTGATGTGGGCGTTCTCGCCCTTGGGATCGATGCAAAGCACCGAGCGATCGGCGGTCAGCAAGTTGGGGATAATGGCGCCCACACCCTTGCCTGAGCGGGTCGGGGCGATGGTCAGGAGATGGGCCTGGCCGGCGTAGCGGAGGAGCTGGCCACCCTTGCGGTTCTCACGGCCGACGATCAGCCCCGCGCCGCCGCCGAGCGAGCTTTTGACCTGCGCCGCGCTGGCGAAGTGCGCCGAGCCGTGGACGCCGCCGCCGATCTGAAACTCGCCAAACTTGGCCCGCCAATAGCCTACGGCGCTGAATATGCCGAGGAGGCCGGCCGCGACGCTCAGGCCCGTCTGGAGGCCATGGCTGACGTGTGCGACGGCCGCGACGGGGATCAGGACCAGGCGGCCGACCAGGGAGCCGATCAGATAGCCAGCGCCGACGTAGATCAGCAGGGCGACGAGCCGCAGGAGGCCTCTCAT
>NZ_CP114872.1 GCF_027474405.1 Caulobacter sp. NIBR2454 | reverse complement strand
CGGGGTCTAGCTCCTCGCGCCTGGGCGAGGGACATCCTGCCCCTGGGCGCACCCGCCCGATCCCTTCCTCCCTCCTTTGGCGGCTTAGCTCAGGACCGGATCCAGCAGGCCCGCAGCCTCCGCCTCGTTCCAGTCCCCAAAGCCCTCCGGCGGCAGGGCGACCCGCGCCTTCAAGCCGGCGATGGCTAGGCCGGCGCGCAGCTGCTCGGCCGAGGCCTCGCCGTCGGCCCCGCGATCGGCGGCGATGAGCACCTCGCGCACGCCCTCCGGCGGCCGCCAGTGGCGCAGGTTGCGTGTCGACATCAGCGCCCAGGCCGGTAGGGCGAAGCGCGCGCTGGCCGACAGGGTGGTGAACAGGCCCTCGGCCACCAGCATCTGCGGCGAGGCCGGATCAATTCGCACCGCGCACCGGGCCGGCGAGGGACCGACCGTCTTGCGGCTGAGCCGCAGGTCGATCGCCCGGCGGGCGTTGGGCGCCAGGTAAGTGACCTCAACGGCCGTGAAGGCCCCGGCCTCATCGGTGATCGCCGCCAACAGGGCCGGGCGATGATGGCGCGACGCGGCATAGGCCGACACCGGCGTCTCGCCGCCATGGCGCAGCACGTCGGGGCCGGGGAGGGGACGGCTGACCCCGCGCAGCGCGCAGTGCCGTGCTGACAAGGTGCCGGCGAGCGGCCGCCCAGCCTCCCAGATCCGTAACGCCGCCAGGCGGCGCTCCAGCCCGGTCGCGGGCCCGGACGCTTGGGCGCGACGCGCCTGCGAGAGACTGGTCGGGGCATTGTGCGCATCGACCAGGCCTTCGCCGCGCAGATAGTCCAGCACATCCTTCCAGTCGCCATCTCCGAAGGTGTGGACGATCACCCGGCCTTCCCGCAGCAGCAGCGAGACCGAACGGTCAGCGGCGCTATGGCCGGGCGCCGGGATATTCGCCCGAAGGCCGCGATCGTAGAGATCGCCGCCCAGGGCCTGGACGATGGGTTTCAAGGACATGGGTCGATCCTCCTTTGCCCCACAAGGGTCGCCCCAAGGCCGCTTCCCTCCGCCTTCGGCCGCCGCAGGCCGGCCCAATCCCTCGGGGGGCGTTGCGGGGGACCGCCCCCGCTGGAGGGGGTAGGCGCTCAAGGCCTGCCTTTGCGACTCAGGGGGAGGGCGCTCCCCCCGCCTCGCGCTTGAAGGCTCATGCCATGGCCGCTCAAGGGACAGGACCCAGCAATGCGGCTCAAAAATACGACGCCTGCCCGGCAAAACCGGGCGAACTGTCACGCTTCGTCGCCAACCGCCCCGCGACAGCACGGTGCTTTTCTGCCAAGTTAAGCACGATTGTAGGGGAGCAGGCTTTGCCGCAGCAGATGATGGCTGAACGGGAAACAGAAACGGACGCCCGCGAGGAGGCCTGGGTCATCGCGACCAATCCCGACTTCCCGATCCGCGCCCGCAACGTCAATTGGTTCCTGGAACGCGGCGGCTCGATCAAGGAAGTCCGGCTCACCGAGTCGGAAGCTGGCGAGTGGAGCGTCTGGCTGCGCCTGGCCGGCCGTTCGGGCGAACACCGCCTGGCAATGTTCAAGTCCGACGAACCGCGCGTCTACCGCGACGTCGCCCGCGCCATCGCAATGTGCCGTGACGACTTCGGCTACTTCGGCCCCATCACGCTCTCCACAGACCGGCAGCCAATGGGCGCTTCCGAGCAACGGGGATCCAGCGCAGCTTAGGCCCGTGATGGCTTAGTTCAATGCCAACAGACGACCCGAATAGACGGCGATTGCAACGGAAGGCCATTTCGAGGCTAAGCGCAAAGCATTACCTACTCTATGAAAATATATAAACACGAGTTGATCGATTTCGCAGAACGAATAGGTGGCCTCGATTGGGCCGGATGACGAGCGAGACATCTATAGTTTGAGACGGGAGGGCGGCATGGGTTGGCGAAATTGGATCGACCGCCTCGAATTTTCCCTAACCTCTTCACCAGATCTGGATTCAATGATCATCGCTATCCTCCTGATAGCGGGGGCCATCGGGATCGGCTGGTACATTGGACGAAGGACGGGCCCGACTCTCGCCGCCCAACTGACCCGTCTTACTGGGAAAAATTTCATCGGCAGCCCAACAAGCACGATGGGCATGGTTCAATACGCCACAATCGCCCTGCTGCTGTTGGTCGTCGGTCAGTCAATCTCGCTTAGGCCGCTCGCAAACATCGCCCTGGCGTTGGCTCTTAGCCTAGCGGTCGGCCTGCTGGTAATGACCCTGTTGCGCGCCATGCGCCTGAACCGAGGCACGGCAGGGTTCGTCTCGATTGGTATCTCGCTCGCCTGCGTGGCCGGGACGTTGGGCGGCATGCAACCTCTGATGACGGGCCTGGACGACATAGGCTTTACGATCGGGTCGCACCGCCTATCTTTGCTGGCGCTCTTGAACGCCCTCGTCGTCGTCGTGGTGCTGTATCTGCTTGCGCGCGCCGCCAATCAGGTTGTGTCGCATCTGATTGGCCGGGCCAGCGCGCTCGACCTATCTCAACGCGTGCTCGCCCAAAAGCTGGCCGGTATCGGGGTGATCGCCGCGGCGGTGCTGCTTGGCGTAGATATGCTTGGCATCGACCTAACGGCCTTGACGGTCTTCTCCGGCGCTGCGGGTCTGGCCGTCGGCTTCGGCCTGCAGAAGACGTTCGGGAATCTGATCGCCGGTCTGATCCTGCTGATGGATCGGTCGGTCAAGCCGGGCGATGTCATTGTTGTCGGGGACACGTTCGGGGCGATCAGCAAGATCGGCGTCCGCGCCGTTTCTGTCGTCACTCGCGACGGCAAGGAGCACCTGATCCCCAATGAGCAGCTGATGACTGAGGCTGTTGAAAATTGGTCGTACTCGTCCCGAAATGTCCGTGTGCATATCCCTGTCGGCGTCGCCTATTCGAGTGACCTCGCCCTAGCTCAACGGCTTATGATCGAGGCCGCCAGCAACGCCGCCCGCGTTTTGGCGGATCCCAAGCCCTCTGTCTGGCTAAAGGGGTTTGGCGACAGCTCCGTCGACCATGAAATCCTATTCTGGATCTCTGATCCGGAAGACGGCGTAGGCAACGTCCGATCAGATATCTTGAACCGGGTCTGGGTGCTATTTGGCGACAATGGAATCGAAATTCCCTTCCCTCAGCGCGACGTCCACATCCGGACAAGTCCTTCGACGAGTTGCCCGACTCAGGCCGAGCACCCGGAAGAGGACGTTCAGTGAGCGCGCCAAAATCTCGACCGACCAGTAGCTGCGTTCGATCGCCCCGACTCGCTAGCCTCCGCCCGGCTCTGATAAGGACGTTTCGACGGGCGTCAGAGATCGGACGGTCAACTTGACACTCGACCGCGAAAGCGAGACCCACGGTTTCTCTGGCTCGGCCACTCGCGAAACGGGGGCGGTGGATCCTATCCTCACGCCGGCAGAAACCCCGAAAAACATCGCGGGCCTAAGCGGGCTTCAAGCACGCCTTCGGGGTCTCTATCACGGCCATTCTAGGGCCGCGGTTCGGTTTCGCATCGCGATCATCGTGCTGGATATCCTGCTGGTGGCGTTTTTCATTGCCGCCCCACTCATGAAGGAGACGCCCGGCTTCCTTGCGCTCGACTATTTCGTCGCCTTCCTCTTGGCGCTCGACCTAGGCGCCCGCGCACTGGCTTGGCGTAGTGTCGGGGATTGGATTCGCCGGCCGATCGTCTGGATCGACCTGTTCGTTTTGGCGACACTGCTGGCGCCGCTCTGGTTCATTAACCTCGCCTTCCTGCGCGTGCTTAGGCTTTGGACGCTGTTTCATAGCGAGTTCTTTTGGGGGACAATCGCACGCCGGTTTGATGACACGCCTTGGGAAGACGCTATCCGCGCCGGAGCCACGCTATTCACATTCGTCTTTGTCGTGACCGGCTTCGTCTACACAATTTTCAACGGACGCCATGAGGGCATAGAGGGTTATGTCGACGCGCTCTATTTCACGGTTGCGACCCTTACGACGACGGGTTTCGGCGACATTGTCCTCCCGGGTACGCTTGGCAAAGTGATCTCGATCGTGACGATGATCGCCGGCATCACACTCTTTGTACGTCTGGCCCAAGCGCTCTTCCGGCCCAACAAAGTCCGGTTTTCTTGCCCCACCTGCGGCCTCGCCCGACACGACCCAGACGCCGTACATTGCAAAGCCTGCGGAACGATTCTCAGGATACCGAACGAAGAGAAGGGCTGATCGGGAGATCGACACGAGCAAACCCAGGATGTCTCAGCCCGCCAAATCAGGCTAAGATCATCGCCCGCGGGTTGGGGCCGGCCTTTCGGTCCACGATGTCGAGCGGTAGGACATCGCCCCATGCCAAGCCTCACTGCCTTTGACGCCGCTTCGATCCTCATCGTGCTCGCCGCAGCCCTGGGATATCTCAATCACCGGGTGTTCAGACTGCCCGCCTCAGTCGGGCTTACCGTCATGGGCGCGGTAGCTTCCCTATTGGTGATCGGGATCGACCGGCTTCTGCCGGGCGCTGGATTCTCCGTAATGATGGTCCGGTTTGTCGACTCCCTGGATTTCCACACCACCTTGATGGACGGCATGCTGTCGTTCTTGCTGTTTGCTGGCGCCTTGCACGTCGACTGGAGCGAGATGCGCCGAGGGCGTTGGCCCATTCTCATTCTGAGCACCGTCGGCGTCTTGATTTCGACCGCGCTCGTCGGCAGCGGTTTCTTCCTTTTGAGTCAGGTTCTTGGCCTCGCCACACCTCTCCTTTGGTGCTTCGTTTTCGGCGCGTTGATCAGCCCGACAGATCCCGTGGCGGTCATGGCCGTGCTCAAACGCGCGCTCGTTCCCCCCACCCTCCAAGCCACAGTCGCCGGCGAAAGCCTCTTTAACGACGGCGTTGGGGTCGTGGTCTTCTCGATCCTTGTCGTCGCGGCAATGGGAACCGAGCCGTTCTCCTTAGCCAGCGCGAGCCTTGAGTTCGTTCGTGAAGCCGGCGGCGGCGCCCTGATCGGCCTCCTCGCTGGATGGGTGGCCTACCGCGCGATGCGCAGCATCGACGACTACAACGTCGAGGTGATGATCAGCCTGGCGGTTGTCATGGGCGGCTATAGCCTGGCGCATTGGCTGCACGTCAGCGGGCCGGTGGCGATGGCGGTCGCCGGACTGTTGATCGGCAATGCGGGTGTCGCCCACGCCATGAGCGACACGACCAAGGACTACCTCCTCAAGTTCTGGGCGCTGATCGATGAGATCCTCAATGCCGTCCTCTTCCTGCTGATCGGGCTGGAGGTAGTGGCGATCGCGCCGGACTTACGACTGTTGGCACTGGGTGCAGCCGCAATCCCACTGGTCATCCTCGCCCGGACTGTCGCCGTGGGCGCCCCATTGTTGCTGCTACGAAGAGCTCTCGATCTGGGCCCACTCGCGATGCCGACCTTAGTCTGGGGCGGCCTGCGTGGCGGCATCTCCATAGCCCTAGCGTTGTCTCTGGAACGCGGTGAACTGCAACCCATTCTTCTTGGCGCCACATACGTCGTAGTGCTGTTCGCGGTGATCGTGCAGGGCGGCAGCGTCGGTTGGCTGATCAAGCGACTGTCAGGCGGAGCCGTCGCCAAACCTGTAACCTAAACCACATCCCCGACCGAAAGGCAGGCGGGACTGATCACTTTGCGTCTGCCGGCGGCGGGGTCGCAGCCTCCAGACTGAGGCGAACCACGAGGAACGGACGTTCATCCGGAAGGGCGCGATCAGGGACGAAAGTCGACTGGGTGACAGAGACGAGACCTGAGCTCGCCAGCACCTGAGCGACAGCCGCTGAACGCCGCGCTGCCATCTTCAGGTCCATCGGGCGGGGACCTAATCGACCGGGGCTGGCGCGGCCCTCGGCGCGAACGGCCTTCACACCCCACCTCTGCAAGGCCCAGCTGATCGTCGCCAGGTCTTGCCTCGCCACCGTGTCGATCGTCGAGCTACCACGCGCGAAAACGACCTCTGGCAATGGCATGAGGGGGGGGATGATCGCGACGGAGGTGTCAGGCAAGAACCGCTGGGCAGCCTGCTCTACGGCACGATAATCCCCCAAACTCGGCGCCCCCTTCAGGACAAGTTTGACGGCAAGCCCCGTAGGCGATTGATCGATGCCGGCGACCTCACCGGCCGAACTCAGCATCATCCTCAAACGTTGTTCTGGCGATGTTTCGGACCCTGGCAAGGCCGGCCGGCTGCCGAGGGAATTGGTCGCCAGAACGGAGCGCTTGTCCCCACCCGCAATGACGATCTGCTCAATGCTGACTTGGGCGCCGGGCTGCAACGCCCTGGCCACACTTGCGGACGCGCCTGACACATATCTTCGGGTGACAACCACACAATTAACGGTTCTGACCTTGCCGCGATCGACCGCGACCGCCAGGTCGGTGATGTGCGGGCCCGCGTCGGCAAAGGCTCGCTCGATGGCGCTGCGGACCCGGTTCGTCTCTCGCGCCTCCACAACTATGTTGCGCAGCGACAAGGCCAGAGGCACGCACAGGATAACTGTGACGGCAAAAAGTGCGTAGACTTCCCAGGCCGCACCATGGCGTTGCGCGGGCCGGAAGCCGTAGCGGCGGGCGACGCCGAAAACCGATCCCAGGATCGCCACGACGTTGGTCAGGAACAAGAGGAGCGCGCCGCCGGCGATCGGCCAGGAAGCCGTGGCAAGTCCGTAGCCGACGACCGCCAGAGGCGGCATGAGCGCCGTCGCAATGGCGACTCCGGCGATGGAGCCGCCCTTTCGATTGACCGTGAGGTAGGCACCGACAAACCCCGATAGCAGCGCTACGACCAGATCCAGAAGGGTCGGGCGGGTTCGAGCCAGGATCTCCGACGTGATGTCCTTGAGAGGCGAGGCCCAGACAATCAGTGTCGAGGCCAGAATGGAAAGGCCGGCGCCGACCGCCAGGGTTATGGCGGCCCGTTGAAATTCTCGCGGCTCGACCCGGGCAAGAGACATGCCCATCGACAGGATCGGCCCCATCAACGGGGAGATCAACATGGCGCCGATAACAACCGCGACCGAGGATTGCAGAAGGCCCAGAGCGGCGATCCCGCAAGCGCTGAACAGCAGGAAGCCGTAGCCGCTCGTTAGTCGCGCCCCATCATGAATCTCCCCTTCTATGGCGACGCGATCTTGTTCTCCGAGGAGGTGGGCCGGAGAGTGCAGCGCCTTCAATAGAAGACCGCGGAAATCTCGCCAGCTGCGCCCAAGTTGGGCGTTCAATTCATCCAAGGTCATTCAGTGCTCCGGCCCTTGCTTGCCGAGCGCCACACAGAGCGGCGCCCGCGCCGGGTCACAGGTGATATTTCCACACCAGCAGGACCGACAGGGTCACGATCATAAGCAATACCAATGGTGTGCCGGCACGCACGTAATCCTTAAATTGGTATCCGCCCGCGCTCATGATCAAGATGTTGGTCTGATAGGCTACGGGCGTCGCATAGCAAAGATTGCAGCCAAACAACACCGCCAGGACCAAGGGTTCGGGCGGAACGCCCATCTGCCGCGCCAGGCTGATCGCGATCGGCGCGCCGACAGCGGCGGCCGCGGTGTTTGAAGAGAAGTTTGTCAGAAGAGCCGCGAACGCCATCATTGTCGCCAGGACGGCTGCGGGGGGGAAAGCGTGCATGCCTAACGCCAAGGCTTCGCCCAGCCATTGCGCCGCTCCGGTTTCGAGAAGTGCGCGGCCAAGCGCGATGCTCGCGGCAACCAACACGATGACTTTAGCGCTCAGGGCACGACCGATCCTATCGAATTTGACACAGCCCGTCGCAAGCATGGCGATGCCGCCGGCGAGCGACGAAACGGCGATCGGCGCCAGGTGGAAGGCGGCAACACCAACGGCGACGACAAAAATCATGATCGCCAACGGCGCCTTGGCGCTGCGCGGCAACTCCGCTGCACCTTCGAGGACCATCGCGCCTTCTGCGACCTGCAGCTGTTTCAGGGCCGGCTCGGTCCCCTGGACGAGCAACACGTCACCGACGTCCAGACCGAGTTCGCGCGCCCGGCCGCCGCCGTGAAGGATCGTCCTGTCCGGCTTGAAGATCCCGATGACCGTCACTCCGTAGCGATCGGCGATCTCAGCAGACTTCACTGAGCGACCAGCGAGCGTCGAGTCGGCACCAATCGCCAGCTCGCGCAAATAGACATCTTCCCCAGGCGCGCGCGCCTTCGCGCGCACCGTGTCGAGAACGCTGGGGTTCGCCAACGGGGCCCGGAGGGATTCGCTGGCATCGCGCAGTTCGGCGCTCGTGCCCTCGACATGCAATGTGTCGCCGATCTCCAGGGGTCGGCCAGGCGAGGGCCGCGCCCCGTCCGCACCTATGACGCCTAGCAACGTGAGATTACCCGTCAGCCTCGCCTGGATTTCGTCGACAGTTCGGCCAATAGCCGTTGAACCGTCTGCGACATGCAACGCGCCACGAAACCGTCGCGATTGAAGCTCGTCCGTCGCCGAATGCGCAGGCAAGAGGCGCGGCATGACCAGCCACAGGTAGGGCAGTGCGACCGCTGCAGCGATCAGGGCGGTTCCCGTGAATTGAAAGACGCTGAACTGGGGCAAACCCATGTCCTCGGCAATGGACACGACGAGCAGGTTGGTCGAGGTGCCGATGGTCGTGGCCATGCCGCCGATCAAGATCGCGCAGTTCATCGGCATCAAGGTCTTCGACGCCGCCACACCTGTGCGGGCCGCTAAATTTAGCAGAATCGGCATCGTCAGGACGAGCACAGGCGTGTCGTTCACGATCATGCTCATCGCGCCGCCAAGGACCAACGAGAACAGCAAACCTAGGAGTTCATTGTACCGCCACAGTCTCGTCATGAGCTGCGCGACGGGCTCGAGAGCGCCGGTCACCACCAGGCCGCGGCCCATAATCATGAGGCAGCAAATCGCGATCAGGGCCTCGTGGCCGAAACCTCCGAACGCCAGCTCGATACTGGCCCGGTAGCCGTCATGCTCGACGGGGAAGAAGTTGAACAACAACGCCAGGACGGCGATGAGCAACAATGAAACGAGCTCGATCCGTACTCTGCCATCCGCAAAGAGCCAGAAGGTGATCAGCGCGATCACCATCGCCGCTGAGGCGTGAAGGGAGGGCAGGTCCATCGATTCGCTCCTAGGCAGCCCTGCCAATTTAGTTTCAAAGGTTGGTTAGGGCGACTAGAGATTCACTCGGGACACACGTCCAACGACCTACCAAAACGAGCAAGTTGCTCAACGCGCCACCGCCGTACAGCCCGCCGCGATCGCCTCAGCGGCCGACCAAAACCAACGCTCACCGCGAGCCGCGTCGACCCGCGTGGCAGCGTAGTCCTCTTGGCCTGGGACATGGAAGTGTGCTGGCCCTTGCCGTTGATATTCCCCTTGATCACGCACCCCGACGAAGGCGGCCCAGCCGGCACCGGCTGGGCCAGGTGAGTTTTCGCCCGCCAGCTCGAAGGCGTCTCGAACCGCCCGGCCGTAAGGGTCGCGGTCGCGCACCTCACAGCGCATCGACCGCCCGCCGATCAGGCCGACGAGCTGGTCACGGGCGACGTCACCGCAGGCATAGCCACGGCCCTGGCCGTCCTGACAGACCTGACGGCCTTCGGGGGCATCGACGCCCCAGAGGCGGACCCGCTCGGCGCCTAGGCTGAACGTGTCGCCGTCGACGACCCGCGCGAACCCGGTCAACTCCGCCGGTGCGGCGGCCGCCAGGCCAACGGCAAGGAACAACAACCCTACCCGCCCGATCATCGCTGATCCTTGCGCAAAGTGATCACCACCCGCTCCACGAAGATCTCCGCGACCTCGGCGGCGTGCAGCACGGCGTCCAGATATTGGCTCTTGATCCGGTCGGCCGCGATCTGGCTTGGCGTCGACAGCTGCAGCACGCCGTCGGTCAGGCCATGGAACCCGACCCGGCCAAACCAGCTGCCATAGGCGCCCTCGCGGACCAGCCGCCGCAACGGCGCGGCGATCGCCTGCCAGATCGGATCGTCGGCGCCCGGCGCCGCCATCAGCGCCGCCGGTTCCGGCAGAGCCGCCGGCGGCGGAATATCCCCCTTGGCCTTGAGCACCCGCGCGAAATTCAGGCGCAGGTCCGGCGCCCCGCGCGGCTCATAGGAGGCCATGCGGCCAAAGTATTTGCAGGGACTGCGGACGTCGGGATCCTCGATCGCGATCGCCAGCATGGCGATGGCGCGCACCCCGTGGCGCTTCAGGGCCCAGGCGAAGGTCTGATCGTTGTTGCGCTCGCGCTCGGGGAGCAAGTCATCGACGGCGGCGGCGACCCGCGCGAGGTCAGCAGGCGTGACGCTGGCCGGATCGGCCACTGCGGAAGGCCCCACCAGCGCGGCGATGCGTGGAGAGACCTGGAAGGCGGCCCTAAGCTCCTGGCGGACCATTTCCGCGGGCGCGGACCCCTCAGAAAAGGCGCTGGAGAAACCGCTTGCTCCCTCCGGAGAGCAAATGGCGCTGTCTGGTCGGGTTCCTGGACGTTGGCCCGAGGATTTGCTGTCGTTGCCGGTTCCGGCGGACGAAGGCCGCCGACTAGCAGACTGATGTCGCGCTGAAGGCGCGTCCTTTCCTCGTACAGAAGAACTGACGTTCTGATGGGACTGTTCTAGGTGAGTGAATCCTGGCGCCCGGGCGGTGCTTCTTTCACTGAAGACGACGGCTTCGGAATAGGCGGCCCTGCGGGCCTGGGCCGCTTCACGAACCGCTAGATCCGCAGCCTCCAGTTCATCCAGGCGAGCCACGAGGGGGGCGAGGTCATAGGCCTCGACCCCGGCCGGCCGGTTGGCGCGGGTGTAGTCGCGAACCATGAAGCCGGCCGCCTCCAGGGCCCGGCGGTGCGCGCGCGCGTTGCTCTCGGTGCAGCCCAGATAGTCCGCGATCAGGCTCGTGCCCGGCCAGACCGTCGCCACGTCCTGTTCAAGCCGGTCCTGGTTGAGATGCTCGACATAGAGCAGCAGGGTCATGCGCTGCTGCACGGTGAGCGTGGGCGTGCCTTTCAGGACCGCCGCGGCGATCCGCGCCACAGTGACGCCCGCCTGCCAGCGCCAGGACCGGGCCTGGGCGCAGACCGCGTCGAAATTGGGGGCGCGCTTGGCGAAACCAGGTCGCCAATCGTCGCCGGCTAAGGCCGTTCGCATATCGTCCCTTCCTAACGGGGACGAGGCCGTTTCGCGGTGGCGAAACCGGCAGGCAAAAGACCATAGGTCTCCTGTTCGAGGCCTTGACGACGCAAAAAGCGCCGCCTAGATTCAACTCGATCAATCAAGCCGCTGCCACACGGCGCCTGCGATTTCCGAGAGCCTCCCGCGCCAACGGGGGGCTCTCGCCGTTTAGGGGTCTCGTCTAGGTCAAGATGAAGTCCTCTGGGGTGACCGAGCGCGCGCGGAAGACCCGACACGCGACTCAGTCGACGACAGCGTTCAGTGAGTCTGAGGATTCCTAAAGGCTCGGAATTGCACCCTTTTGGCCAAAAAGGGCCGATTCGGGCGGTTGACGCCGTTCGAGAAACGAGTCCGCTGAAGACGACTCAGGCCTCTAGGGGTTGCGGTTCGCTCGCCCCGTCCCACCACAGCTAGGGTTTAGCCGCTCACAAGCCGGAACGCCGGCGCCGCGCGCTTGCTCGCAGACCGAAGGTCTCCGACAAGGTGGAGCATGTCGGATGCCCTGGCGCACCTGCTGGAACTTCGCCTGCGCTTTCGGCGCAATCCAGAAGCACGCGCCTTGGTCGACCGCGCCCTGGCGCTTGTGGCAAGGGCGGCAGGGCCTGATGCGGATCCGGCGGTGCTGGACGCTGAGGTGGCCTATCTGGCCGCTGATCTCGCGCGACGTTTCGGAACGCCGAGCGGCTGCAGCCTACACTGAAGCGGTCAGGCGCTTGCGGGCTGCGCCTTGCGCCAGGCCTGGAAGCCTTTGTCGGCGTCGATGAAGGCCGCGAGGATGTGAGGGACGAGCTGTTCGAGCTCTAGGCTCTGCTCATTGGCCTGGGCGAAGGCGCGCTGGTAGTCGGCCAGGTCAACGGCGAGCTTGCCCTTCAGCTTCAAACGCAGGTCGGTTGTCTTCTCCTCGAGATCGATCTTGCCGAGGGCCAGGGCGGTCTTGGCGGGGCGCGTCATGGGCGTCTCCTTGAGTGGTCTGCAGGAAGCGGTCGATCGCCGTGAAGGCGAAGTCGGTGAGCTTGAGATTGAGGGCGTCGGTCTGACGGCGGATCCGCACGCACAGCGGTTTGGAGAGCCGCACAGAGACCCGGTTCTTGGCGCCGCGGACGGCGGGGAAGGTCACCGCCTCGCCGCCGTCGAGCGCCTCGACCAGCTCGCGGAAGGCGCGCTCATAGATCAGCCGAACACAGCCCCTGGGATTCTTGCGGGTGTTCAGGCGCTCGGCGGTGTCGAGCATGTCCTGGTGAAGGCCTTCCGGGAGGAACAGGCCGAGCTTTTCTGCCGATGGGGTCATCGCAAAACTCACGCTTACGGATACGGGGCGAGGATCATGTCCTTGCTGACAAGCACACGGACGGGCCATCCGGCCCGGACACGCAGGGTGGGCTGGCGATTGAGATCGCGGCCCGTGATCTGCTGGCCGACTTGCTGAGCAGAGTTGGAAACCCCGCTGGCGGCCGAGTTGATGACCAGCGCGCCGGAGCTCCTGTTGCCGGCGTCCTGGGCGGCGGCCGCCCCGACACTGAACAAGGTCGAGAGGATCACCCCCCGCGCCAGTTGGCCGAAGTGTCCGTCGGTCTTGTCCTGCAAGCCGGCCGCGCCCGACAGATCGGCGCCCGCCATCGAGCCGATGTTGATGGAACGGCCATCGGGCATGATGATCCGGTTCCAGGCGATCAGGGCCCGGTTCTGGCCGTAGGCGATCTGGCTGTCGTACTGGCCGATCAGCCGTGAGCCCTGTGGGATCAACACGGTTCGCCCGGTCCTGTGGTCATAGACAGGCTCAGTGACCTGGGCGATCACCTGGCCCGGCAGGTCGGAATTGATGGCCGTCACCAAGGCGGCCGAGATGATGCTGCCGGCCTTCACCTCCCAAGGACTCAGCGCCGGCTGCAGGGGATTGGTCAGATAGTCGTCTGTCCGGGCGTTGGCCGCGAACTGGCGCTTGGCGGCCTGGCCATTGGCCGGCTGCACCTCGGCGGCGGCCGGCTCCCCGGCGCCCCCGGCGGACGCACCGATCGGCCCAGCCAGCGCAGCGAGATCGGCGGACGGCGGTGCAGCCGCCGCTGGGGGCGGCCCGCCAAAGAACGGCCCGGACGTCCGGGCGGCGAGCGCCTGCTCACGCGCGGCCTGAACGGCAGGATCGACCTGCGCCGGCGGGGGAGCCGGAGGCGGCGCGCCGGCGGGCAATGCGCCCGGCGAGCCTTCGGGCGGCGGCAAGGCCGCCGTCCCCGGCAGGGCTTGAGCCTGCAACGCGGGATCGGCATAGCCCGCCGCGTATTTGGTGGAGATCGCCGGCGTCTGGACCTGGCCGGTGTAGGCCGCGTCCGTCATCGCCTCCGGGCGGGCTTGAGGCGCGTGCGCGCCGCCGAAGCCGAGGTAGAAGCCGAGCGCCACGATTCCAGCCAAGCCCGTCGCCCCGGCGATCAAATACTTGCGGTTCCAGCGCGTGACGGGATTACGAGGCGCGGCCAGGACGCTCTCCGGCGGCGCCTTGCGTGGCTGGGAGCCCAGAGGCGGGTCGGGCGGAAGATGGGTCACGAGCGGCCCCCTTCGCCGGTGCGGGTGATCCGCACGACGGTCTGCTTGCCCTCGCCAAGCCTCAGCTCCGCGACGTCGATCAGTCGGTCCACGACGTAGTAGCCGCCAAGGGAGCGGTAGTTGACGAGCTGGGCCTGCTTGTCGGGTCCGATCAAGAACAGCGGCGGGGCCTCAGTCGTGGCCATGTCGCGCGGAAACTGGATGTAGGTCTTTAGCCCGTCATCGAAGACGCGAACCGGCTGCCAGCGCGGCGCGCGAAAGCCGTTGGCCTTGATGCGATAGCCGAAGTGCAGCGAGTCCACCGCAAGGCCCGAGGCCGCCACCCCCTGGGTTTCGGCCGCCTGAGCGGCCTGCCGCTCGCGGGCCTCCTCCTGCGGATAGTTCCAGCTGATAACGCTGGTGTAGGTGTCGCCCTCATAGCTGACCGCGTCGAGCAGGTAGGTGCGCTGGTCGGTCGTCAGGATGATGTTGGTGCGCAGGCCGCCGCGGATCGGCTTGACCATCACGATGACCTGCTGGGTCGCGCCCGAGCCTTGGACGGTCTCACCCAGCACCCAGCGAACCGTGTCGCCCGCCGCCTTGGAGATCAGCTTTTCGCCGGGGCGAAGCGAGATCGCCGTAAGGAAGCGCGGGCTGGTGTGGACGGTGTAGAGCCGTCCAGGCTCAAAATCGTAGTAGAGGGCCGCATTCACATAGGCCCCGGCGCTGGGGTAGTCGCGGGCGCTGCTGTTGGCGGACTGTACGGTCGTCAGCGCCGTCTGCCGTGCATAGGTGCGCGGCGCCGTGCGGCGTCTTGGGACGGGCCGAGGCGGCGTCGCGGCCTGAGCCAAGGCGACAGGCGCCGCCGGTGTCGGCCGAGCCGCCACAGGGAGAGTCGGTCGGGGCGTCGCCGTCTGGGCGACCGAGGGACTCTCAGACGCGGCCAACAGAATGAGCAGGCCGGCCGCAGCGCCCAAGGAAAGCCGTCTGGGGGACAAGGCGCTCATAGCTCACGACTCCATTGAAACTCGGTGATGTAGATCCCCAGCGGATTGGCCCTCAGCTCGGCCTCGTTCTTCGGCGCCACGACCTTGGTGGTGAACAGCCCCGTCCAGGCCTCCGTCGCGCTCGACGTGCCGGCATTGAACTGCGTCTCGCGCCACTGGACCTGGTAGGTGTGCGGACTGCGCGGCAGGACCGACACGATCTCGACGTTGACCGCCTGGGTGCCCGCGTTTGCGAAAGGGTCGTTGGCCTTGGCGAAGGCGTTGAGCTGCCCGATCGCTGGCCCGGACACGAAGTGATAGGCGCCGGTCCAGTTGTCCCGGATGACGATGGGATCGATGCTCTTCGAGCGCGTCCGCCGAACCCAATCGGCGAGGAAGTAGCCGATCTCGGCCGTGGTCGGCTCGTAGGTGCGCCCCGCAAGCTCGATACGGCCCGGCCGCGCATAGCGGTCGATGGGCACGACGTAGGTGGCGATGTTGGTGTTGTTGGCCTCGTAGATAAATCCGCCCAGCGCCAGGGCCGCGAGCCCCAGGCCCCCGAACGCCGCCATCCGCCAGTTCTTGGCCTGCACCACAGCCGAGCCGATGCGCATGTCCCACTCGCGGGAGGCGCGCAGGTATGGGCTCTCGATGGGGGCTGAGCTGCCGTAGCGGTCATTAGGTCGTTTGAAGGGGTTCATCGGCGCACTCTCGACTGGGGTCACTCTTCAGGTTCGTCATCGCGACGGGTTGGTGTGGCGCTCAGGCCAGGCCCGTTTCCATCTCCCCCGGCCGTGGCCGCAGCG
The DNA here is from genome assembly GCF_027474405.1 of Caulobacter sp. NIBR2454. Taxonomy (GTDB): domain Bacteria; phylum Pseudomonadota; class Alphaproteobacteria; order Caulobacterales; family Caulobacteraceae; genus Caulobacter. Next base: position 88,551 of record NZ_CP114872.1, on the reverse strand, counting down.
GCACTGTCCCGGGCAGCGCCTGCCAGCCCGCCGCCACGGCGAGCCTCGGCCCGCGAGACGACGGAGGAACCAGACGATGGCGCATCCGGCGGCGGGGGAGGGGGCGTCTCGCCTTCACTAGGATTGCGGGAGGAGAAGAGGCGGCTACCGGCCGCTCGACCTTCAGCGACCATCGTCGAAACCGGAGCCCTGGCGAAGTCGGCCGCCATGCCTCCACCGCTGGGCCCACCTCCACCATTTGGACGAGGGCCTCCTGAATTGATGCTTCCAGACGCGGCGCGGGCTGCCGCTATCTTCTCACCGCCGCCTGCCCAGCCGCTGGCGATGGCTCCGCCAGCAGCACGGGCCGCGAGACCGACGCCCGCTGCGCCGGCAGCAACACCGGCAGCGCCCATAAGAGCACCACCCGTGTTCAACTGCGGACCACCAGAAATCATGGCACCAGCGATCGCGGGCACTTTGAGCGACAACATCATCAAGAAGATCGCCGACAGCAGCAGTCCGGCTTCCTCAGCCACGGTCGGCTGAGGCGATAGCGAGTAGGTCTCGAAGATGTTGATCCCGACGCCCGCGATCACAGCGAGAGCCATGAACTTGAACCCGACGGAGACCACGTAGCCGATAGCTTTCTCGGCCAGAAACGAGGTCTGCGAGAGCACTCCGAACGGCACCACGACGAAAGCGATCAGGGTGACGATGTAGAATTCGATGATCGTGACGGCGATCTCGATCGCCAAAATTATGAAGGCCAACAGGATGCCGATCGCGGCGACGGCCGCGACGATGATCATGTCGATATGCATCAGCGCGCCGAAGCCGGCGTTCTGCTGCGCAAGGTCGCCAATGTACTTGATGAGGTCGATTACGACCGAGAGGCCCGCTTCGACGGCTTTAGTTGGCGCCCGCGTAAAATCGCCAATCGAGCCGCCGCCGCTGGCCTGCAGACCTAGCTTCGCAAATCCATTGATGACCGTGAGGGTCAGCGAGTGCCAGTTGGTGACTAGCCAGGCGAAGAACCCGATCAGGAGTATCTTCCTGACGAGCGCAGCCATGATGTTCTGTGTCTCGTCGATCGCCCAAAGGATCGCTGAGATCGTGATGCTGATGACCACCAATGTCGCCAGGACGCCCTGGACGGGCCCCGCAATGGCTCCGAAGCCACTGCCCACCTGGCCGGTGAACGCACTGATGAATTGGTCTAGAGCTGCGGGATCTGCGGTGGCCATTGATGAACTCGGCGCACTTCAAGCCTAGAGGCTGTTTTTATCGGGAAGACTGCTGCCCTTTTTCTTGAAGTACAGCGGTGAACATGGGTCGTTCCGGTCACGATTGTTGATGTCCGGACACGGTTTCGCCTTGGCCGGCGGATCGGTTTGACTCGGCTCTGTGGCGGGCTTTCCGCAGCCAGCCAGGCCAACGGCAACAAGACAGCTGATGACGAGCAACGACCGCATCATTGAAAATCCGAGATGTTCGGGAGCCGGCTACCAGTCTTGGTGTAAGCGGTGGCGCGCTCCGTCTCAGCTCGGGCCGCGATGGCCCCGGCCTGCTGCTGCGCCAGGATCGTCTCCTGCGTCCTCGCTTGCGCGATCAAGATCGTCTGAAGACCCTGCAGCTGGCTGCTGAGCGCGGCCAGCAACTGGTTGGTCGCCTGGATCGCTGCCGTTTGCCCGGCGGCGCCTTGCGAAGCGGCCACCGCGCCGCTGACGGCGCCAGCGGTCGTTCCCTGCGACCTAACCAGCTGGTTCTGCACGGCCATGGAGTCCTGCAGCGTCAGTCGGCTGTTCGCCTCCCAACTCGCGAGGCGCTGCTGGATCTGCGCGAAGCTCTGCCCGGACAGGCTGGCGGGGTAAAACTGCTGGAACTGGCCCGCGATATTCTGGCTGTTGTAGCCGATCGCCTGGGCCTGCTGCATGAGCTGGCTGGCCTGGGCGTTGATCTGCGCCAAGGGCTGGGTCACGTCCGTGCCGAGCTTCTGCAGCATCGCCATCTGATTGGTGACCTGCGCCTGAAGCTGCTGGATCTGAGACAGGCCCTGGCGCACCTGCTGGACCGCTTGCGCCACGGCGCGCGGATCGAACACGATCTGCTGGGCGGCGGCGGACTGCGGCGGCAGAGGCCCCAATCCCAGCGACACTGCGACGATCGCCGCCGCGGCCATGAGCTGCTTACGCATCTGGAGTGTCCTTCTGGTGCGAGGGATGAGGGACCGGGAAAAGGTCGTCGCCGGTCGCCTGGACGAACAGCGGCTCAGAGACGGCTCGAAAGGCGACAGCCGCGCCGAACAGGACAAAGCCGGCCAGCATGACGAAGAAGTTGTGGTGGTAGGTGGTGCCGAAGACCGCGAGGAAGCCGGGCGCCGCAAGGACCAGAAACAGGATCCGCCGACGCCGGCGCGACGCGGTCCACGCGCTCGGGAGGTGACGATTGAGCCACGCCAGGCGCGCGAAGGCTTGGGGGCTCATCGGCGGCCGAGCGGGCGCAAAGGTGAGGTCATGCGCGCCCATCACGCCACCCTTGGATAGGCCACGCGACGCTGGCCGCCGAGATAGCGCGCGACATCCGCCTGGCCCTTGGCCGCGAAGAAGCGCTCGGCGAACTCACTGCGGTCATGGTCAGCGAGCAGCTGGCTGATGAGCTGCTGATCCCCCGGCGAGGACGAGCCCACGGCGGCCAGTGACACGCCGCCCAGGCCCAGCTCAAACAGCCGGTTCCCGGACGTGGACTGGTAGTAGTACTCGCGTTTGGGCGTGGCGTTGGCGATGATCCGAACCTGCTGCGGGTTCAAGCCGAAGTCCTGATAGAGCGCCGCTATCTGCGGCGTCTGGGCGTCCGGATTGGGCAAGAAGATGCGGGTCGGGCAGCTCTCGATCAGGGCTGGCGCGATGGATGACCGGGCCACGTCCGCCAGGCTCTGTGTGGCGAACACCACGGCGACGTTGAACTTGCGCAACGTCTTCAGCCACTCGCGGATTTTGGCCGCGAAGGCGCCCTGGTCGAGGAAGAGCCACGCCTCGTCTAGCACGAGAAGGGTCGGCCTTCCGTCGAAGCGACGTTCCAGACTGCGGAAGATGTAGGTGAGCACCGGGGCCAAAGCCGACTTGCTGGCCATCAGCTCGGCCATCTCGAAGGTCTGCCAGGCGGCAGGCTTCAAGGCGTTCTGGTTGGCGTCGAGCAGATGGCCGTAAGGTCCGCTCAGCGTGTAGGGGGTGAGCGCTGCCTTGACGGTCTGGTCCTGGATGGTTGCGGCCAGCAGGGTGAGGGTGCGCTGGTCGCGCGGTCCCTCGGCGAGATTTCGCAACCCGCTCCAGATCTCGTCCTTTACCGGCGGCGTGATCGGCACGCCCTCGGCGGCGACAATGTCTTGCACCCATTCCTGGGCCCAGGCGCGGTCGTCGGGCGCGTCGATCTGCGCCAGCGGCTGGAAGGCCAGCTCGCTCTGGTCACCGCCCAGGACATAGAACTGGCCGCCGACGAGGAGGGTCGATGCGCGGGAGCTGGCGCCCTTGTCGAAGTAGAAGACCTGAGCTTCCGGATAACGCAGCCACTGCATGGCTAGGGTATTGAGCAGGACCGATTTGCCAGAGCCGGTCGGTCCGACGATCATCGTATGGCCGACGTCGCCTTGGTGAAGATCAAATCTGAAAGGCGTGGTGCCGGCAGTGCGCGTTACGAGCAGAGCAGGCTGGAGACCGGGATGTCCCCGTTTCTGGCATTCGGCCGACAGGTGGGCGTTGACGGTCGGACCGGGCCAGATCGCCGACATCGGCATCATGTCGCAAAGGTTCAGTGACGATACCAAGGGCCGACGCAGATCGGCGTAGGCCTGACCCGGCAGGCTGCCGATCCAGGACTCGACCGCGTTGACGTCCTCGACCTTGCAGACGAAGCCCGCCCGGTTGATGGCGCCCTCGACCTCTCGGACGCGGTTCGCCAGGCGGTCTGGATCCGCGTCCATCAGAGTGACGGTCGGGGTGAAGTAGCCGATCGAGGCGTAGTCACCCCCGAGAATGGCCAGGGCCGCATCGGCGTCGACGGACTTCGCCGCCGCGTCCGGGTCTTCCAAAAGCGAAGGCTCCCGGGTGATCGCCTCCTTCAGGAGCGCCATCACGCCCTTGCGCTTGGCGAACCAGCGCTTGCGAACCGTGGTCACCGCCTTGCGCGCGTCTTCCTTGTCCAGCGGCAGATACCGGCAGACCCACCGATAGCTGATGCCCAGCTCGTTGAGCCGGTCGAGCAGGCCAGGGCACGAGGTGGTCGGGTAGGCCCGAACCGAAAGTGTGCGCAGGTACTGGCCCCCGAGTCGGGGCAGCAGGCCGCCCTGGAAATCATCGTCGGTGAGGAAGGCGTCGAGGTAGGCCGGGGTCTCCGGCGTGGCGACCGTGTGGCGCTTGGTCGAGATGCAGCTGTGCAGATAGGTCAGGGTCTCATCGTCGGTTAGTTCTGCGACCTCCGGCATGATCGCGGTCAGGATGTCGGCGATCTGGTGTACCGTGCTGAGGAAGTCGCTCAGCGCCGCGCGGTACATCCCCTCGGCGCCCCGGCCGGACGGGGCGTTTTCGAGCAGGAGGCTCTCCGCCGTTGAGATCGCCTCTTCCGGCGGCAGGTAGGTGAAGGTCAGGAAGTAGCGGCTCTCGAAGTGGCGCTCCTGTGCCTCGAAACCCTCGCGGCGTTCCTCATCGACCAGGTCTGAGACGGGGTCGGGAAACTGGCTGATGGGATAGGTCTGAGACGGCGCGCGGACCGCCTCGATGTGCAGGCACCAGCGAGAGCCAAGGCGTCGCAAGGCGTTGTTGAGCTGAGCGCGGGTCGCGACCAGACCGGCGTCCGTGGCGCTGGCCAGGTCCGGGCCACGGAAGGCCAGGGTCTTCTGAAAGCTGCCGTCCTTGTTGAGCACCAGCCCGGGCCCAATCAGGGCCACCCAGGGAAGGTGGTCGAACAGGCGATCAGCCTTGGGCCGGTACTCACGCAGGTACAGCACGGCGAACCTCTAGGAGACCAAGGACGGGGAGGGGTGAAGCCAAGCGCGCACGTCAGGCGTCCAGGTACGGCTTCTGGCGAATGTGGCGGCCGAGCGCGTCGAAGAAGTAGGGGTCGCGCTTGTTCAGCCAGAAGCAGGCGCCGTGAATGGCGAGGCCGAGCGGAATCCCGATCAGAGGGACCTGCAGGCCCAGGGCCAAGACGGCGGTCAGGGTGCCGTTGAGCACCGCGATCATGCGCGGCACGCCGGCGATCGTCACCGGCTCCGACAGCGAGCTGTGGAAGGCGATCTCAAACCCCTCGACGTCCGACCGGGCCATCAGAACGCCGCCCCAGCGGTCATGTTGAAGAAGGTCGAGATGAAGGTCGTCGCCGTGAAAGCGATCGCCAGACCGAAGACGATGCCGATCCCTTTGCGCAGGGCCGACCCACCTTCAGCGAAGGCAAAGCCCAGCCCGGTGAGGACGATTGCGATGATGCCCACGGCCTTGGCGACCGGTCCCGACAGCGACTGCATGATGGTGTCGAGCGGGCCTTCCCAAGGCATGGCGGTGCCCGCGCCAGCGGCCCAAGCTGGGCTTACTGCTAGGAGGACAGCCGCGCCCGCGAGGAGGGCCAGGGCGGTCGAAGCGCGTCCCCGAGCTTGGCTAGAACCGGCGTTTTTCATCGCAGCTGACCCTTGATTGCGTCCGCCCGCCTTTGCCGGGCGTCACAACCGTGAGTCGCGGAATAGGCGAGGTCAAGGGCTGTTTTGACTAAAAAGGTGCGATTCGGGCTTTTTCTCTAGCAAAGCTACAACCGTTAGAGGCGAGCTTCCGGCCACGCGTTAGCGGCCTGAATCGAGCAGGCAAGCGCGCGCATTTCCCCCGTGTTGCTGGTCTGTTTCGGCCTGATAAGGGGCGACTTTGGGGCAAACGCCCGAGTTCTGTGGGCTGTTGATTCGAGCCACCCACCCCGGCGTCTCAGAGAAGGCGGAACGCTCGGTCAATGATCTGGCCAAGCACACCTCAACTGAATTCCGGTTATTGAGGCTCTGGCGGCGACCCAAGCGATCGTAGGCTCGCTTCAGCGCGATCCAAAGCGAGTATGGCCCGCCAAGCGCGGCCGAGCTGGCGGCGGGTCGGGAAGCGCTGATAAGGGGTCATCAACGCGGCCACGATGAGGCGAGATTGGTGGAGAGCCTCCCGCTCCAGTTCGTCGAGCCCACAAATCGGGGCTTCGGAACCACTTGTGATGCGACGTAGCGCCCGGCCTTTTCGGCCTCCGGTCCAGGACATTGGACCCAAGCGCTTGAGCGCAACCGTTTTAGTGTTGCTTGTCATATCGCCTCCGCAAGACGCCCAGCAGCCGCGACGTTTCGCCGGGCGGCGGCGACCAGCTGGCTGTTTCGTGGGCCACGAGACCCGCATCAGGTACGGCCTCGTCGAGCACAAGCGAGTGAATGCCCCAATTCTGCATCAGCGCGCGCGCCAAGTCGCGGGCGTTTCGCCGCCCTATCAGGGGCCGCGCGACCAGGGCGACCTTGGGGGCCGCTTGCGCGGCCAGAGTCAGAGCCATGCCCGCAGTAGCCACCGGGCCAACGACAGGATAGCCGGCCAAGAAAAACCCGCGAAGTGCGTGATCGGCAAAGTCCGGATCGCTGCAAACTAAAAGAACCGTGTCGTGTTGAATGCCATCCATTTGATCTCCTTTCGGTTGGAATAAATGAAGCTTGCCATGGTATTTTAGGTTGATCGGCCTTTGGTGGCCTGTATCGGAGGGGGTCCCATCGCCGAGCGGATGAGGATCGTGAAGCTAACCGCAGGAGGCGCCAGATGTTGACCGAGGATCAGCGCCGAAAGCTCGCGCGCAGTTTGGACGAGTTGCGAAATGACGGGCCGATCGACAACCCGCAGATTGCCCGCGCGTTGATCGCCATTATTGAGACGCTCTTGTACGATGCCCCAGACGAGCCCAACGAGCGGCGTGTCTAGGCGCCAGGCGGGAATTCACCGCCAAGCATCGGCTCCCAATGGGTGTTCAGGCGCGGCGTCTCCAGATTCCTTGCGGCGGCGCGGATTCGCCGATCCAGGTCCTCGGAGACTTTTGGCAAGCTCCCGACAGCCGGGGCGTTAGGCTCATATTGGGCGATACGGCCGAGAAGTGCGCCAAAGCGCCGACCGTGCGGTGTGTCAGTCTGCGGCGGGTCGCCGAGCAACATCCCCGCCTCTTCCAGCGCGCGCTCGAAAGCATGGTGATCCTGGATCGGCGTCACGTAGGTTTCCACCAACGCGGGATAGGCCCAGCGGACACCTGAGGGGGCGGCGAACTCGGCGTTGGCGAAGTCCCAGTTCGCGAGCTTGTCCCACCAAAGGCCAAGGTATTTCGCCCGATCGTTCTTGTAGTCGAGATAGTAGGCGTGTTCCCAAACGTCACAGACCAGAAGGGGACGCTCGGGCCGGCCTGACAGTGTTTCCGCGTCATGCGTGGTCAGGATCTTGAGGCCGCCGTCCATTGCGGCGAGCCAGACCCATCCGGACCCGAAATGGGTGAGGCCGGCGCTAAGGAAGGCCGTGCGAAGACCGGCGAGATCGCCGAACGCCGCGTTGATCGCCGTTTCCAGTGCCGGCGAAGGGCGCGTGGGCGCCGGGGACATGCAATTCCAAAAGAACGCATGGTTCCACGCCTGGGCGGCAGCGTTGAAAAGCGTCGGGCGTCGGGAGAACCCGGCTGCGGCGATGACATCCTCAAGGGAACCTCTGGCATCGTCCTCGGTCATCTCACGATTAACCGTCTCAACGTATTTCGCGTGGTGTTTGTCGTGGTGAGTGACCATCGTGGTCTGGGAGATCACCGGCTCGAGGGCATCGGCGGGATAGGGGAGTTTGGGAAGGGGGATCATGAGAGCCTCGCTATTTCGGTTCGGCCCAGCGAAACCGGGGCGCTGCGAACGGGGTTTAGAAATTCCCCTCGCTTTCCTTCCAGGTCTTGGTTCTTCAAGTTCCTAGGAACTGCAGCGTCAGCCTGAATGCTGCCGACATTTTACCCGCGGCGCGGAGAACGTTTCGATGCGGACACCATACTCAACAAGCGCGGCAGGAAGATGACCAAGGCCCAGAGCGCCACGCTATCTCGCGATTGCAGGCCGGAGATCTTGACCGCCCTACGTCCGACGCCGACGCAGTGGGACGAAAGGTAGGCCGTTTGTCCCGCCAGTAAGGAAGCGCATCCGAAAACGCGGCGCCCGGCTTGTTGGCGACCCATACGCCAATGGCAGTTCCTATTCTGCCCATCAAGGATTGGGTGCCACAGAAGACGCGGATCCTGGCGCCGTCCGAAGGGCAACTGGCGGCACGGCTACGATCTCGTAGGTCGCGCTGCCGAACCCCACGGATGGCTTGTTTTCCTCGAACGCAGTCAGAAGCGACCGCATGATCGCGTCCTTGGTGATGCGGCGCTTGCGGTAGTCGACCACGTAGCGCGCGGTAAACTCGATCCAATTGTCCGTCACGACCAAGGTGATGAGGGGCTCGATCCGCGCCTCCTCAACGAGAAACTTGCTGACCAAAACCTTCCAAGCCTCAGCGGACGATTCTTCGTAGACGGCGACATGGTCGTTAACCGCCTTCTCGATGATCTGTTGAGCCAGTCGCCAGTCGGAACCGAAACGCACCGGAATCTTGAACTCATCCCAAAGGAAGGAAAAGTCCCCCGAGTAGTTATAAACAGGCTCTTTGAAGACAAAGCTGTTCGCGACCCTCACGACTCGGCCGTTGTAGATATCGCCGCCGACCCAGTCGCCGATCTCCATCAAGGTAGTGCGTAGGACGCCGATGTCGATCACATCGCCCTTGATGCCCCCAAGTTGGACGCGATCACCGGGCCGATAGAAGGCGCCGAACGAGATCGCGATCCAGCCAGCGAAGCTGGCGATAACTTCCTGAAGCGAGAAGGCGATGCCAGCGCTGGCCACACCAAGCACCACACTGAGCTGCCCCAGCCGATCACTGAAGGTCGATATCGCCACGACGACCAGGATCGCGTAGCCCACGAAGGCCACCATCTTGCGAATGCGATAGCGGGAGTTGGATTCCTTGATCGACCGGGTGACCATGACCTGCAGCGACCGGATTCCAATCACCGCGATCACAGTAGCCAGGACGACAAAGCCGATCTTGGAGATGATCGGATTTTCCAGCCAGGCCAACATATTGGCGTTCAGATGGTCCATTCGGTTTGCACGCCTCAGATGTGCCGATGAAGGATGGCTGGCGGACCAATTCCAGCGTCGCTGAACGCCGAAAGCACCCGGAAATGAACGTCGGTCTCGAACGGTTTCTCGTACTTGCAATCAAACACATAGGGCCTCGCCTTGATATGCACGGCGACATAGTGGTCGAGGATGGTTTGCTTGATCAGGATAGGCACCGGCATGGCGAAGAAGATGAAAGGACTTGTGAGACAGGCCTCCGTGATGATTTCCGTCGCACGCTCGACGTCCTGATCGACACCGACGTAGAAATCCATGGCGACCTGCATCTCCAGATTGCCGTAATTTCCGCTCGAGGTGATATCGGTCAGCACCTTGTTGTTGGGGATGGTGATGATGTTGTGATCGAGCGTGTTCATGCGCACGCTGCGTGGCCCGATCTTGATGATGTCGCCGTACTGTCCCGCGAACGACACCCTATCGCCGACCTGGAAGGGGCGGTCGAAGATGATGGTGATGCCGGCAATGAAGGCCGCCACAAGATCGCGCATGGCGAAGCCGACCGCGAACGCCAATCCGCCACCGATGACGGTCAGTGCAGTTTCGTTGAGCCTGACGCTCAGCGCCGCGCAGAGGACTATTGTGGTCAAGTAGATCGCAAACCGCACCGTCGAGGCGACTTTGTCGATCGTTGGCCGCCGATGAGTGTACCGTTTACTGAGGCGGGCGCTGGCGCCCTCTAACATTCGCAGAATAAGCAGCGCGGCGGCCACAACGACCACTGAGAGGGCGACGCCGCTCCATTGAACGAAGTCTGCGATCTGCGCCAGCTTGGGATCTTCTGCAGCCCACGCGGAACCGGGTAAACCTCCGGAAGCGATCAGCGCAAGGGCGACAGATCGTCCGGCATGCTCTTTCCGGGTCATGCGCTGGCCATCAGATGACGGCGCTCGAGCTTGCGTGTGATCTCGCGATGCCAGGTCCAAGACGCCTGGATGCGGCCCTCATGCTCATCCAAAATTCCGTGCCCGGTACAAAAGCGAAGGGCGTTCTCAACCTCTCGGGAAGATAGACGGGTCGCACTTTGAATGTCGTGGGCCGTCGTTGGCGCCCCCTGGAGCACGGCCCGCAGGACAAGCAACGTCTCGTCGACCAACAAGTCCAGTTCGGCCGCCTTGGGCGTGTGCATCGGTCGCACGAAGAGGTGACCCGACGGGCCTGCCGCCAGAGAGCGGCGCCAGACATCGAGCGCCACGCCGGGGTTGCCGCTTGCGTAGTCCCAAACCAAAAGTGTGTACGCCGCCTTCTTTGCCGCCAGCGCGTCAAGGCGGTAGATTTCATCCGTCTCGGCCATCGACGGCTCCAGGAGGTCTTCGTAGCTCGGGTCGATGCCGGCCTGCTCACATCGAGCGTCCAGCAGAGCGCCAATCGCGGTGTCCGGCCATCGCCCGAGCGTGATCACTTGGTCGAACATCGGGCGGGATCCGCGAGATGCCACGAGGAAGGGCCAAATTGCCGAGTCGATGGCGAGAACCCAGGTGACGCCGCTTTCGCATTGCCTGATCAGGGACATAAGTTCGTCGAATAGCCGAAGCCCACCCATGACCGGGCGTATCATAGCCTGCACATTGTCGATCAGGATCGCGGGCGGCGGATTTCCCGGGGCGCTATCGGCTTCGGCCGCGATTGTGGCAATTATGGCGTCCAACGCGCAGGACTCGCCGCAATCGATGACGATGGCGCCCGCCAGCGCCCTGGTGAGCTGTCGCAGGCTGGAAGTCTTTCCCGCGCCGCGTTCACCAACCAGGGCTATCGTGCGGGGAGCGGGGGCGCCCGTTCCAACAAGCCACGCGGCGATCTGACTTTCTGCGTCGGTCGCGATCCAGGTCGAGGACGGGGTGTCCGGACCCAACGCGTCAAACACCGGCCCATCGATCCAGCGCCGGTCCTCGTGGTGCTGTTCGGACTGGCGGCGGAGCATCTCGCGGCGAAACAGGAAAACGGCGGCGCGCCGGACAAGCGCAAGTGACCCAAACCAACGGTGAGCGAGGCGCCCTGTTGCAATCCCGGCATATTCAACAGCGACGAGCGTCGCGGCCAGAAAACCGATCGGTCCGATCCGATGCTCCAGCACCCACTGGTGGAAGGCCGACTTGCGATTGTGCGTTTCAGCCCAGGCGAAAAGGAGGCTCATCCACCATCTCACTAGCATGAGAAGGACCGCAACGATGGCGAACCAGGCGGTCGATCCCACCCATCGGTAGATTGTGCCTTGCCCGACAAGCTCAGCGGTCAAGCTGAGGATCAACCCATAAGCGACAATCACGCCGCCGATTAGGCTCAAAGATCTTAGGCGGATACGACTGAGATCTTGTCGACCTTGCTGCGGATCTAGCCGTCGAGTGCTGGAGTCCGCAAAGGCCGCATTGATGATGGCGACGACCAGGGCCCCACCCAATGCCCAAAGCACTATCAAGCTTAGGAGTTTGACTTCCAAAAGATCGTGCAACGCCGACGGCAGGACCGACATAAGCGCGAAGTAGAGTACAAGCCACCCCAAGGGACGCCGTATCGATCGGATGAACCTGAGGGCACGTAGCTGACAGCTCGGACTGGGTCTCAGCGCCCTACGATCCGCAAGTGCCAGGATCTCCTCCCAGGATGCGAACACTCGTGTGCTTTGCCGGCGCCACCAAAGGAATACAGTCGAAAGGATTGCCCAAGGGATCAGGACTCGACTGCTTCCTGCAAGCGCCGACAGAGCTGTTGACGCGGGTGTGAGCAGCGCCGTCGCCACCCAGTCCGACGCTGCGTAGGCGTGGTATCGAGCTAATAGAATCAACTGCCGCGCTTCGGCCCGCGCCTGGTCCCAACCAGTCGCGGTGAAACCCGTGACGGCCGCCCTCTTTGCGGGCGACAAGTGAACCAGAAGGGCAAGACGGCTGTCGTTCAACACACTGATCTCGTTCAGCAGATCGGCGGCCACAGCGACGTGTGTCGCATGCGTCGCCGCGACAAGCTTGACGCGGCGCGCAGTAAGCGCCGCACGGGTCGCCTCAACCTCGCGGGCATCAACGCCCTCCGGTAAGTCGAAGAGGGGATCGGGTCCCACCTCGGCGAGGTCGACGGGCCCCGACGCGATCATATCAAGCGTCGAGGCCAGGTCTTGCCGGGCGGCGCGAAGAGCCCCGCGCAGCGCTGTGTAGGTAGAATCCGCTGGGCCGGCGGCCAAAGCGGCCTCGCGCGCCCGCGCGCGCCAGCCAAGAACCGCGTCACGGCGCACGCCCGTCTGAGACGCCATCGTCGTGAGCTCTTGCTCCTGTAGTTCATACTGACGCTTCAAACTCATGAGGCGCGCCGCTTCGGTCTTGACGGCTTGTTCGGCGGCGAGGCGGGCGCGGGCGGCGGCCTGCAGCGCTAGGTTTTGTTCGTTGGCCACTTGTGCGGCAGCGCTGGTCGGCACCGCAGGCAGAGTCGACGAGGGTACGCCGATCTGCACCTCCATGTTGGACCGCACAACGGCCGGGGAGGGAGTGGCGGTCGCGTGAACTGCATCGGGGCCAGCCCCAGCAACCGCCGGCGCGGCAAGCTGGATGGCGCCGGCCGAACACAACGCGATCAAAATCCTGTAACCCGTCCTATCCAAGGCGTCCGCTCCGCAGGTATGGCGACCTCAGGATCGAAGACGACTCGTCGCTCCGCCTAAATAACGCCACGGGCCGCTTTCGACTACCGCTGTGCTGCATTTGACCTCCGCCTGGGCCCCGTCTGCAGTTGATCCCGCAAGACATCCCCAATACCCGCGCTCCATCCGTCGATGGGCCAGTCTACAATTGTGATGATCTGGTTGTAATCTCTGGCTTCCTGATGGGCTCGAAATCAGGGATGCTCTGAATGATCCTCTGCCCAAGGGGGCCGACAACGTAGACGCAAATTCAAGTCAATGCCTCACCGATGGTCCGGTGCGGCCTCCTAGCGCCGAGCGCCAGCAAGCTTCCCGCTAGGGCAAAGGCAAAGGATTTGCGACTTCGGCGTCGGGCGGCCATTCCCCGGGAAACACCGGCCCACAGAAAGCGGCGCGAACGCCATGAGATTCTGGTAGCCTTTTACGCGCAGCGAAACTTCGTTGGATCACTGTGAACGACCTCAGGTGTCAGGCTGCGCGACCGCCTCTAGGGCCCTCAGTAAAGCTCGAACCGCTCGAAGTGTCTCCGGCGCCTGAATCGGTTCAGTCGGCGACATGCCCTCCCGCGTTGCCGTCATTTGTTGACGCAAGTCCTGCTCCCACTGGCGGAGAATCTCAATTTTTTGCTCATCACGCAGGTTCGGATCGGCCGCGAGTTCTGCGGGAGTTGCGAATTGTGTCCTGAATGGCATTGGGGGACCACGACCCTGAGCCTCAACCATTTGATCTGCTGCCCGTTTCACTAGGGATCATTTATGCCGCCTTGACATTGAATTTCAATGTCGAGCAAGGGCTCACTTGCGCGTACCCGCAACACTACGGCCGCGAAGAGTCCAACAGATTCTTCCAGAGCGTGCTCGTTTCTTCACAAGACATTGTATTGACAGCGACTATTTTATACTATTTCCGAGACAGCACAGCTTCGGAAGCTGTTGCAGCCATAAACCGCTGAATTAACGCCAAAAATGATGCAATTTGAGAGGGGCAGGCGTTGCGCTTAGCAGCGGAGCTTCTGTTGCAAACTCGATGGCGCTCGGCCGGCTGCAGAGGCCCGATGGCCAGGAAAACATAAGGTATAGATAGGTTGTGGATAAGCGCCAGAAGCGAAGACGGATGTCGGTTTCTGACTCATAGCGGGACGTCTGGGCGTCCGCTTCTGGGCGTGCAGTGGAACCGGCTACCGGTCGCCCTTCCCCATTCCGAGGAGATCGAAGAAGCCGGCGGACCGGCAGCCTATGTAGAGACCTGGCTGGACGTGATGGCAGGGCCTGCTGAATCGCAGGCCCACGAGGTCAGCAGCCGGCAGCTTTCGCTGTTCTAGGACCAGGACCTCGTCACTCGCTGCAGACGATGGCGAGGTCCAAGCCTACTGTTTCCTTCAGATACGTCAGGGCTGCACCCAAGACGGTGTCCTGTGAGCTGGTGCGCTTAGATTTCGATAGTCCAGGTTGGACCATGACGATTTCGGCCCGAATGGGATGGAAGCGGTGGAACTTCACCAACTGATTGAGTTCGCCGGGGCCGCCCTTCAGATAGCGCGAGGGACGTGATGGTGCCTTGAGCGCTTCGTTTCGTACTTTCAGGTGTTGGGCGAGATGCTGGAAGCGACCCAACCAACGTGCAGATCGCACGGCTTGCGAAGCCACTTCGACGACGTCTTTGACGCGTTCGCCCACTGTGGTTCCGCCAGAGAATTTGCAGTGAACCAAGGCAAGGCGAAGATGATCCTTCTCTGCCTTTATGCATACGAGGTCCGCCGCTTCACCGCTCGCGTCGTCATCAAAAACGATATCAAACCCAGCATCGATGTAGTGTTTCGCGACATGCGCCTGGATGGAGTCAGCGCGCTCCGCACCGTCCTTCCACATTGACTCTTTGGTGATATCCACCCCGGTCCAATCCCAACATTCGAACCGATCCTCCCCAATGGTCAGGTCGTAGGGAGTCTGCGGGACAATGTGGAGGTTGGCGTCCAACTCGGAAAGATCGACGAAACGGAACAGTGGCGGGTAGTCGCCGAAATAATCGGACAGCGGCTGGTGCAGCTTCCCGCTGGTCACATGCACAGTACTGCCGCTGATCTGGGTAACTGTGTAGCCGTCTGGTCCCGAAAGTTCGAACCGGAAGCGGGCCCAAAGGCCTGTAGTCGCTTCGACGAGGTCGAATTCGATCGCATTCGTCGAGCGGTCCATCCCTGCGATCGTGAGTTCGAAGGTAGTCTGCGCGGCTTTGCTTGTGCCGTCGCTGAAGACCACTCGCTCCTCGGACTGCCGGAGAAGTTCGACAGGCCAATCGACACCCAACAGTTCCGCCGTTGGCAGCGCGGTCACGACCGTGGGGAGCAGGACGTTATCGATGAGCTTGCTGCTATCGATCGAGGCATCGCGCAGCTTGTCGCCGACGCCTTGCGCCCATTCGATAAAGCGAGGCAGCGAACCACCTTGATCGCGAGACCAAACGCGACCTTTCACCGTGCAGCCGACTGTCGTCTGCCTGCCGTGCTCCCATCCGATGCCGGATAGCAGCGCTTTGATGGAGCCGCTCTTCTCCGCTTGGCTCAGGGCGCCCACCACCTCCGCGCCTGTGTAGGAGGCGTATGAGAGATTGCGCCGGCCGTGCTTCTTGACCCCCAAGTTCTGGAAGATGAGGCGATTGATGCGGCCCAAGGCCCTGAAGATCACATCACCGCTAATAAGCGTGGTGGCGCCGACTGCCTTTGCAAGCGGCGCGAAGTTGGAATCCTTGTCGGTCGAGGCGAGGTACAGGATGCTTCGGGTCGCGTCGTAGTGCAGGACGAAGAGGGTCCATGTTCGGTCGCGCACCGCCTTCGAACGGCTCCACTTCACCGAGGGTTCGGAGCGAGTGACGAGGAACAGTGTGTTCGACGGGCTGTGCAGCCACACTCGGTAAGGAACGAAGCTCTCAGGAAGGCCTTGGTGGAAATTCTTCGGTTGGAAGCTCTTGGCTTCGTAGAAGAGTGTGCTCAGCGGCGGCTTTAGGAGCTTGTGCGAGATCGGTGTGTCTTCGTTCTGCACGCCTTTGTCGAGACGCTGAGCCTCGTTCAGAAATGCCACCAGCCGCGCATGTTCCTGGGCGGCTTGGGAACTAAGTTCGCTGAGCACGTCGTTCCAGTCGGCATCTTCGCTGTAGAGCCGTTCAAGTGCGGCGGAGACGTTCGGTTCGGCGATGTTCGCGATGATGGTCGCGTTGCCGATATTCTCGGCCGAGCTTCGCGTGAAGCGGCCTGTGAACTGGAGCAGGATGGCCAGGCTTTTGTGGAGATCATGGACGGCCGCGACCTTTAGCTGAGGGAGGTCGAACCCTTCACCCAACATATTCACGCACACTACGATGTGATTGCGACCAGCGATCAGATCTGCGACTCGCTGTCGTGCATCCGTCTGGTCGGAATGGATGATGGTCGGCTTGAGCTCCGGTGCCAAGCGTCCGTAAAGCGCATGGATTTTGTTGGCGCGATCGATGCTCGCACATCGAGCCATCATCCGATGGTCCAAACCTGCTGCTATATCTTCCCGGAGCTTGGCAACGGCGGCCTCAGCGATCGCTTTGTCCGCTTTGGATGGCGTGGGTTCGTACACCGGGTCAAACGTGATCCGGCGGAAATATCCATCCTGTTGAGCGCGCCGCAGCGAGTAGCTGTAGATGACTTGGCCGTCGACCAACTGTCCATCACGGCGGAAAGGCGTAGCAGTGAACTGAAGAATCGGCCGGTCGGCAAAGGCCTCTCGGAAGCTCGACCAACGGGCAGCCGACACGTGATGGGCTTCGTCGATGACGAGCGCTCCTACTCGCTTCACGATTTCCGGCCATAGAGGCTCAGCACCTGCGTCCGCGACGGATGTCATGGTGGTGACGATCACATTGCAGCGCTCGAAGACTTCCAGAGCGTCGGGCGTCTTAGGTACTTTTGTGATGATCCCCACGATCGGGTTTGGTGCGTCTTCGGGGAGCACCTTCAACCAGCGAAGTAGTCCCATGTTGATGAACTTGCCGATCGTTTGCGCTCGGAGCGCATCACCTGGCACCACCACAAGCATCGGCTTCCGCATGTACGCCGCAAGCGCGGCCAACATGGTTTCGGTTTTGCCGGTACCGGTCGGCATGACAACCGTCGCCGCCTGCCTATGAAGGCTCCAGTGTGCCCCGATGGCGTGCAACGCACCTAGCTGCGGAGGTCGAAGACCTCGGCGGTCCTCATCGACAGTCCCATCGTCGTTGGGTGCTTCGGCACGGAAAGCTACTTGACCCTCCCAAAGCCGAGCGCGCGCCGTCACGACCGCCGGCCATCCCTCGGCAGCTGCTTGAGCCTCCAGGTCATCGACGAGCCGGTGTGAAGTCCAAGACAGGCTTCCATCGGCACCGCTGAGCAGCACACCATCCGCAGCGGGAGGTCGAGCTACTTTAGTCCGGGTTGTCAGGATAAAGGTCTCACCGTCCGCAGTCCGATAGATCGGTTCTTTGACACGAGGCGACACGGCAACCTCGCCGATCTTGGTAGCTTCGACCACGATCGGCCCGCGCAGCAGGCACTCTATTCTTCCCGTCGGGGTTCGGATGGGTCCGTACTTGACGGTCGGCAATGTGAATGCCGTCGGTGCTTCAGCAGTGAAGAGGTCTGGCTGCGACATGACTGTCCTAGGCGCGAGCTCTTGGATGAGCTCCACTAAGGATAGTGCACCGAACGGCCTTTTCCACCACACGGTTAAGGTTGTTCACAGCCGAGAGTGTTCTGGCGCGAGGGCTTTGTTACCTCGGGGCGCTTCCAATGGGTCGAGACCAAGTCTCGCAGCCCGTCAGAGCGAGGAAATCCGGCTCAGGATAGCGAACGATCCGCCGCACCTGTCGGGCGGGGAGGTCCTCAGTGACTCGGTCCTCGAACTCCAGATGGTCTCGTGCGGAGTGACCAAGAGACGCCAGATAGTGGGCCACGATAGAAAAGGCAGGACTTGCGCTGTCACCCAATAGAGCGATCGGAATGTCGGCCTCTACGACCGCCGGCGTGCCGATGGACCTAAGCAGCGGCCCCATCACTGCATTGGAGTCGTGGGAATTATAGAGGGCTTCTCCGCCCCAAGTCCCGAGAAGTGAGCCAATGCCGCCTTCGCCAGCCTCGCGGGGCGGGAAGAAGCACCACCAGATACGGCCTCGCCGGTAGGATTCGCTGCGCGACATCGTGGATGGCGTGTTCAAGCGCACCCTCACCCTTCTTGAAACCAATCTGGATCTTCTCGAGCAATCGGCGCAGGATCTCCTGCAACGAGAGACAGGTCGCTGCGTGACACTGTCACTGGCGCAGATGATCGGCGAACAACCCTGACTGGATAGTGAAAACGGAGAAGACGAATGGCACACGGAGCTTGCGATATTTGCGGTCGCCCGGCGACGGCGCGTGTGCGCGCCTCGGTGAACGGCAGGGTTCAGAACATGGAGCTTTGCGACCAGCATTACAGCGAAATGGCGCGCCGGTCGGGGCGCAGCGCCTCGCCGCTGGAGTCCCTGTTCGGACGGCGTTCCCTTCTTGACGAATTCCTCGGCGAGAGCGGTTTCGGCAGCCTCTTTAGTGACAGTCCGCTGCGAGGCGGCACGCTCGGCTCTATGGGTGATGGCGATGACGCTGTCGTCGACGCCACTTTCGGCGAGGGCGCGCCGCGGCGTGGATCGCGGCGCGGCGGCGGACGCACCATCGCCGACCGGCTGAGCGAACAGGGCAACAAGCTGCTGCAGGATGCCGCACAGAAGGCCGGGGAATTCGGGCGCAGCGAGGTCGATACCGAACATCTGCTTCTGGCATTGACCTCGTCTGACGTAGTCAAGACGATCCTGGAACAGTTCAAGGTCGATGTGGACGATCTGCGGCGCCAGATCGAGAAGGAAGCGAAGCGTGGAGACGCCAAGACGGAAGGCGAAATCGGCGTAAGTCCTCGCCTGAAGGACGCGCTGAACCGGGCCTTCATCGCCTCGAACGAACTCGGCCATTCCTATGTCGGTCCTGAGCACCTTCTGATCGGCCTTGCCGAGGAAGGTGAAGGCCTGGCCGCGTCGATCCTGCGCAAATACGGATTGACGCCGCAGGCGCTTCGCCAGCAGGTGACCAAGGTCGTGGGCAAGGGAGCCGAGGAAGGCCGCGTGGAGGCGCCTTCCAGCACGCCCGATCTCGACCAGTTCAGCCGTGACCTGACGAAGCTCGCCCGCGAGGGCAAGCTCGATCCCGTCATAGGCCGCGCCCGCGAGATCGAGACGACGATCGAAGTGCTGGCCCGCCGGAAAAAGAACAACCCGGTGCTGATCGGCGAGCCCGGCGTGGGCAAGACCGCCATCGTCGAGGGACTTGCACAACGGATCGTCGCGGGCGAAGTGCCCGAGGCGCTGCGCGACAAGCGGCTGGTCGAGCTAAACATCAACTCGATGGTGGCCGGGTCGAAGTATCGCGGCGAGTTCGAGGAGCGAGTCCAGAAGATCCTCAAGGAGATCACCGAGGAGAAGGACAGCCTGATCCTGTTCATCGACGAGATCCACACCATCGTCGGCGCCGGCCAGGGCGGTGGCGAAGGTGGTCTCGACATCGCCAACACCTTCAAGCCGGCGCTGGCGCGAGGCGAGCTGAACCTGATCGGCGCGACGACGCTCAACGAGTACCAGAAATACATCGAGAAGGACGCGGCGCTCGAGCGACGGTTCCAGCCGGTTTATGTCGAGGAACCCACGGTAGCTCAGGTCATCATGATCCTGCGCGGCCTGCGCGACACGCTGGAGGCGCACCACAAGGTGACGATCACCGACGAGGCCATCGTCGCGGCAGCCGAGCTTTCTGATCGCTACATCACTGGCCGCTTCATGCCCGACAAGGCGATCGACCTGATCGATCAGGCAGCCGCACGGGTGAAGATCAGCGCCACAGCGCGCCCTGTGGACGTCCAGGAGTTGGAGGCCGAAGCCGCGCAGATCAAGCGCGAGCAGGACTATGCCGCAGCCCGCAAGCAATTCGACCGAGCAGCAGAACTGAAGAAGGAGCTGGAGCAGAAGCAGAAGGAGCTGGACGAGCTTCTGGAAATCTGGAAGCGCGACCAGGCTTCGGCGACCGCCGAGGTGCGCGCCGATCACGTCGCGCAGATCGTCTCCAAGATCACCGGCGTTCCAGTCACGGAGCTGACCACCGAGGAGAAGGACAAACTCCTCAAGCTCGAGGAGAAGCTGCACGAGCGCGTCATCGGCCAGGAAGAAGCGATCCGCGCCGTGGCCGATGCGGTGCGCCTGGCGCGTGCGGGTCTGCGCGAAGGTTCCGGTCCGACTGCGACCTTCCTGTTTCTCGGGCCAACCGGGGTTGGCAAGACGGAACTGGCCAAGACGCTCGCCGAGGTGATCTTCGGCGACCAGGATGCGATGATCCGTATCGACATGTCGGAGTATGGCGAGCGCCACTCGGTTGCCCGGTTGGTTGGCGCACCTCCGGGCTACGTCGGATACGACGAAGGCGGGCAGCTGACGGAGAAGGTGCGCCGTCGGCCCTACTCGGTCGTACTCCTCGACGAGATCGAAAAGGCGCATCCCGATGTCTACAACATCCTGCTTCAGGTGTTCGACGATGGCCGCCTGACCGATGGCAAGGGCCGCGTGGTGGACTTCACTAACACCATCATCATCGCCACCTCGAACCTCGGTTCGGACATCATCCAGCGCAACCTCACGAAACGCGGCAGCAGGGAGTTCGACGAGGCCAAGCAGAAATCCGAACTGATGGAGGTGTTGCGCGGTCATTTCCGGCCAGAGTTCATCAACCGGATCGACGAGATCATCGTCTTTCATTCGCTGAATCAGTCGGAGATCCGCCAGATCGTCGAGTTGCAGCTCAACCGGGTGAAACGGACCGCCCTTACCCAGGGCGTCGAACTCGAACTCGATGTGAGCGTCGTGGATCACTTCGGCGCGGTCGGCTTCCGTCCCGAATTCGGCGCCCGCGAGCTACGCCGGCTGATCCGGTCGGAGCTGGAGACCGAGTTGGCTCGCGAACTGCTCTCGGGGCGGATCGAGGATGGCGACAAGGTCCGCGTCGCCTGGTCAGCGGACGAACAGAAGGTCGTGTTCGAAAAGATCGCAAGGGACACCGGTGACGACAGCCCGGACGATCCGGCCCAAGCCGGGATCGGCGAGTCCAGCGCAGTTGCCGAAAACAAGGCGGACGCTCCGACGCCCGATGTCCCAGTCGACGCCAATGATAAGGAGCAGTCCAAGGGCGATAAGTCTATCGGATGACGTCGTGAAGGACTGGCCGGCGCGATGACGGTCGCGCCGGCTCATTTCGTCAAAAAGCGACAAGCAAGGTCATACGGCATGGAAGTCATCAGAGCATTTCGCAATCTCGACCGGCACGGCCAACAGCGCGCGCCTGAGGTCATCGAGGAAGAGGTGCGGCAACTTGAACCGCATCTTGTACGCTTCCGCGAGGATCTCGTCCGGCTCGAAGTCGTCGCGTCCCAGACGAGCGGCAAGACGCGCATCCAGGTCAGCCTGCGCCTGCAACTGCCCTCGGGCGTGATCGCGGCACAGGAAGAGGGGTTCGAGATTGAGCCTGTCCTGCGCAAGGCCTTTGCCAACCTGCGCCAGCGGGTTGACCGGCATGTGGCGCGCCTCAAACATGAACCGGACTGGAAGCGCCCGGCCCGCCGCCGCCGCATCGGCGCGCTTCTGCCCCCGGCACGCGATGCGGCCGAGTCGAACCGGCGGGCGATGTATTTCGACCTGATCGAGGATCATCTGGACCGGGTCCATGACGCCGTCCGGCGCGAACTGACCTATCTCGAAGCCGGCGGATCGGTGCCGCCGGGCAGGCTCGGGGTCGACGATCTGGTCGATGCGATGGTTCTGAAGGGGCTCGAACGGTTCGAGACGCGGCCGACGGAATTCTCGGTCGGCGATTGGCTCTTGCGGCTGGCCCACGAGACCATCGAGGAGGAGGGACGTGCGGCCCGCCGGGCCCTGCCCGAGGACGCCGCCTCGCTCGACGCCGAGCCCGAGAAGCCCGCAGAGGATCCGACCGAAGCCGATCAGGAATTGTCCGAATTCCACCAGCCCGACGACGTGTTGCGGCTCGAGGATCTCGTCGCGGACGACAGCGTGACCGATCCCGAGAGAGAAGCTGAGCGGCATGAACTGGCGCAGTCGCTGCATCGCGCGATGGCCCAGCTTCCGGCGCTCTGGCGCCGCGTGCTGGAGCGAATCCACCTTGCCGACAGCACGCCGGCCGAGGCCGCCGCGGCGCTCGGCCTGGATGCGGCCGAGGTCGACCGGATCGCCCTGTCCGCGGCCGCCTTTCTTCGCGCGAAACTGATCGAGGCCGGGTTCGCGGGCGAAACCGTCGAAACCGCGAACCTGGAACAGGAAATCGCCCGCACGGCGCGCCTGCCCCAACCGATCCTCGAACGGCAGCGGATCGTCATTGCGATGCACGGCGAGGCGGCCATCCTGTCGCATGCCGAAAGCTCGCCCGATCATCCAGGAGGACGCATCGAATGAACATCAACTCGCTCAACCCGGCCCGGGACATCGAAGACATGCTCTGCACGCTGACGCGCAACTGGTGGCTGGTCATCCTGCGCGGCGTGCTGGCGCTGATCATCGCCGCGCTTGCGTTCCTGATGCCGGCTGAATCGCTCCTGGCTCTGACGCTGGTATTCGGCACCTTTTCCTTCGCCGATGGCGTGTTAGGCCTGATCTCCGCCATTCGCAACATCCGGAAGGGCCGGCGGTGGGGTTGGCTCATGGTCAGCGGCCTGCTCGGCATCGCCACGGGAATCGTCGTCGTGATCTCGCCCTTCGTTGCCACACTCGTCCTAGCGACGTTCCTTTGGGCCAGTATTGCCTTCTGGTCCGTGTTCTCGGGTGCCCTCGAGATCGCGGCAGCGATCCGCCTGCGAAAGGAAATCAACGGCGAAATCTGGCTGATCCTGAGCGGCCTTCTCTCGGTCGTTCTCGGTGTCGTCGTGACCTGGATGCTGCTGACGCGCCCGGTCGAAAGCTTCCTCGCGCTCGGCTGGCTGATCGGCTTCTACGCCGCGGTCTTCGGGGTGATGATGATCCTCCTCGGGCTACGGCTTCGCAAGGCGGATCGTTCGGACGGTGCGGCCTTCGATGACGCTCCCCCATCGGCAAAGGCGTGAGGTGCCCTATGGTGGATGACGGGCGAATTGCCGGCGAGGAGCACGATTTCACCCGATGGGACGAAACGATCTTCGACCGTTGCCTGAGCGCCGGCTTCAATCCGTTCGGCAGCGGTCCGACGCCAATCTTCCCGCGGCACCGGGACGCAGAGGCGCCGGACGCCGATGCAAAGCCGTGCATGCCACCTGACACCGAAAATGCGGGGTGCTGATGTCGAACCGCCTGCCTGACTTGGCATTTGCTGCTGCGGCCGCTGCCTTGGGCATCGGAATCGTTTTCGTTTTTCGCTCGATGTATCTTGCCGAAGACATACTGCCTTTCGCGCAGGAGATGACGCTCATCTTCCTCGGCGCTGTCGTGACGATCATTCTGACCGCGGCGCTTCTCAATCGCCAGACCGATCTCGAGCTTCGCAAGGAAGGAAGGGTCATCATCCTCCAGCAGCAATGCGACATTTACATGGCCTGTATCGAGAAGGTCGCAGAGATCGTGGAAACCGCAAGGCACGATGCGAAGCTGATCGATGAACTGCGTGTTCTCAGCCACAAGCTGGCTGTGGTCGCGAGTGCAGGGGTCGTGTCCAGCTTCGAGCAGGTACTGGAGAGCTTGCAGTCCGGTTTTGCTGACGGCACGCTCTCGGACGGGGACGGAGAGGGCGTGATGAATGCCGTCGCCGATCTCACGATAGCGATGCGGTCGGACGTCCTGCACGCTGCTGCCTTTCCTTCGCAGAACACCGAACGCGCCGTTCGCCTGAATTCGAGGCGAATGGAAAAACTCGACGATCTCGAACGTCACCTTCTCGTATCCACCGACACCCGGGAGAACTGATATGCGCGGCCATAATCGCCCACCATTCCCGCCGAAAATTCCCGGAACCGATCAGCCATCCTGGGACGTGCCGACGGCAATCATCTACCGTCCTGCCCGTTCCGCGATGACATCGGCGCCTCGGCCCAACTACTGGGTCCTCGAGTTCGAGCCGTCCCGGCCGCCGCAGATCGAGCCGCTGATGGGATACACGTCCAGCGGCGATCCCTATCGTCCGATTCGGCTGAAGTTTCCGGATCGCGACAGCGCCGTGGACTTCGCAGAGCGGCAGGACTGGCACTATGTCGTGCGCGAGGACGCTGGGGGAGCCCGGATGGCGAACCCTTGGGCGGGTGAGACGCGCCACCGGCTGCACAGGGGCGTCGATGCCCCGGGAGCCTTCCGGGTCCCCTTCCGCCCCGATCGCGGCCTCTCAAGAGGCGTCCAGCATGAGAGCACGGCCAACCCGTCTACCAGCGACAGGGAGAGTTTCGATCCGGTCCTCGAAGCCTCGCTCGAATCCTTCCCCGCCTCTGATCCTCCGGCGTGGACGGTGACGTGATGGTGTGGACGACCTCCGCCTAACCGGCTGTTCTGGCGGTGTCGTCATCAGGGACGTCATGTGTGGACGACCTCCAAGACGCAAGAGTGGAAACGACGTGGGCGCTCGGTCGAGTGCAGTCATGTGTTCGGCCTATTGATGCAGCTGTGTGCGCTGCTGGCCCTGATGAAGTCCGCGGACCGGCTCCCTAATCACGTCAACGCGCTCAAGGCGCTCTGACCCCCTGGGTTTCACCGATCCCCGGCTGCGGCCGGTTCGTCATCACGTCTCACCACTCCTTCGCCTACGGCGCCGGTCCTGGGTGAAGACCGGGCCGATCTCTAGGCCGCCGTGGGCTTGTAGTCCTCCTGTCGCGCCATCAGGGTCCAGGCGATGCGGGCCGTCTTGTTGGCCAAGGCCACGGCAGCGACCTTCGGCTTCTTGCGTTCGAGGAGATTGCCAACCCAGCCCTCGCGTCTTTGCTGCCGGGCCATTCGGAGGACGGCTGTCGCCCCGACGACGAGAAGACGTCGAAGGTAGCTGTCGCCCACCATGAACTGCGGCTCGCCGCCTTGCAGCACATTATAGGGCAGCTGGTAGGCCGGGGTTGCAGCCGCTGCGTCTTCCCACCGCTGCCGGCTCAATTGCTCCAGCGTCTGCGTGCGCTGCTCCAGCGTGACGCTGTCGTTGTAGCCCCGGGACATGACACGGGTCATGTCATACATGGTGCTGGCGACGACGGCCTTGACGCGCTTGTCCACGGCGACGGCGTTCAGGGCCATGCCGCCCCAGCCGCAGATGCCGATGACGCCGATGCGCTCGCGGTCGACGGACGGATGTAGGCCCAGGAAGTCGACCGCCGCGCTGAAATCCTCGGTGTTGATGTCAGGCGAGGCGACGTTGCGCGGCTCTCCGCCGCTTTCCCCCGTGAAGGACGGATCGAAGGCCAGGGTCGCGAAGCCGCGCTCCGCCATGGTCTGGGCATAGAGGCCCGACGACTGTTCCTTCACCGCGCCGAACGGCCCGCCGACGACCAGCGCGGCCAGGCGCCGATCGCTGCGGGACTTGGGCAGATAGAGGTCGCCCGAAAGTGTGAGGCCGTAGCGGTTCCTGAACGTGACCTTCTGGTGGTCGACGTTTTCGCTTTTGGGGAAAAGCTTGTCCCAGTCATTCGGCATGGTCTGCGCCTTTGCATTGGACGTGTTGAAGAGCGACCCGGCGGCTGCGGCGACCACGCCGGCGCTGGTCAGTTTCATAAGGTTGCGGCGGCTCGTGTCTGAGGTGGTCATGGCTATCTCCTCGTTCATGTCGGTCATTGGGGTTTCAGCAGCCGGCGGCCGTTGCCGATCAGGACCAGCGCCGCCCCGGCCAGGACCGCGCTGCCGATGAAGGTCGCCCGGATCGAAAAGCCGTCCAGCAGCCAGCCGCCAGCGACGGCGCCGAGCAGGATCGAGGCCTGGACCGCCGCGACCATCAGGCTGCCTGCGGCTTCCGGGGCATCGTCGGCGTTCTGGGACATCCAGGTCATCCAGATCACCGACATGGCGGTATTCATCGCGCCCCACAGCGCCAGCAGCACGCCGGCCGCGAACGGTGATCCGCCCAGGAACAGAAGTCCGAGCGTGCAGCCGCCCATCAGCAGAGCCGGCAGCCGCAGAAGGCGGGCGACATCGCCTTTCAGGAAACGGCCGGAGGCCCAGGTGCCGACGAAGCCCGCACAGCCCAGCACCAGCAGCAGGACCGACAGCACCGTCACGTTCGCCCCCGTCACCCGCTCCAGGAAGGGGCGCAGATAGGTGAACATGGTGAAGGCCGAACCCCAGGACAGCATCGAGGCGATGAGGCCGATCAGGAAATACGGGCGCTTCAGCAGGCTGAACATGGTCCGGACGTCCTGCCTCTGGCCCGCAGGCAGGGAGGGCAGGGCCACCACGTGCCAGATCAGGTTGACGGCGACGATGGGCGTCAGGGCCCAGAAGACCTCGCGCCAGCCGAACAGGTCGCCGAGATAGCTGCCGACCGGGGCGGCGAAAGCCGCCGCTATGGCCTGGCCGCCGTACATCAGGGCCAGGGCGCGCGGCACGTCGTCTTTGGGAACCAGGCGCATGATGACGGCTGTGGCCAGGGCCCAGAAGCCGCCGATGCAGATGCCCAGCAAGGCGCGGCCGATCATCAGCACCGCAAAGTTCGGCGCGGCCGCGACCAGGACCAGCGACAGCAGCATCAGGGCGGTCATGGCGACTAGGACCCACTTGCGGTTCAGCCGTCCGGCCGCCGTGGTGATGAGCAGGCTAGCCACGACGGCGAACAGGCCGCTGATCGAGATCGCCTGCCCGGTCTGGCCCTGGGTTGCGCCGAGGCCTTCGGCCATCGGCGTCAGCAGGCTGACTGGCATGAATTCCGAGGCGATCAGCATCGCCACGCACAGGGCCATAGACAGGACCGCGCCCCAGGCGGCGGCGGGCTTGACGGTCGTATCGGTAGTGAGGGCGACTTCGATCATGGCCGAACTTCTATCGGCGAACGCACAAAGCGATTAGTCGCCCTAATCGGCATGAACTAATCGATATGAACGAATAGTCTGACGCAGCGCCGAGGAGGAGACCGCCCGTGGAACGGACCGACTTCAATCAACTGACCTGGTTCCAGGCGGTCGCCGAGGAGCGCAGCTTTACCAAGGCGGCGGCGCGGCTCGGCGTGGCGCAGTCGACGCTCAGTCATGCGATCAAGCAGCTTGAAGCCCGGATGGGCATTCGCCTGCTGATGCGGACCACACAACGTCGCCACGACCGTCGCGGGCGAGCGGCTGCTGCAGACCATCGCCCCGCGCATGACCGAGATCGAGGAAGAGATCGCCGCCCTGACGGCGTTCCGCGACAAGCCGTCCGGTTCGATCCGGCTAACCCTGTCCGACCACGCCCTGCAGACCGTGGTCTGGCCCAAGCTGAAGCCCGCGCTCCAGGCCTATCCGGACATCAGCGTCGAACTGCTGCTGGACAGCAGCTTCCGCAACATCGTCGAGGAGGGTTACGACGCCGGCGTCCGGCTCGGCGAAAGCGTCGAGAAGGACATGATCGCGGTCCGTAACCGCAGCTAGGCCCTGCCGCCACCTGTTGGGGCGACTTCGACAGTGAATCGAAGGCCAGCGGCCTTCCATAAAGCAACAACCGTCGCGAATGGTGGACTTCGCTTGCTGGAGAGGAGACTCACAACCCTCAACGGCGTCAGCCCTGTAGCTTTCGCTACAGCTTCCAGGAGCTCGAACTCTTCCAAGTCCTCCATGAAGCATCGCAGTGCGGCCCTCGGGCCTTCAGAGGCGAGCGCCGCGTTCATGCGTGCGGCCATGTGAAGGCTGGCGCCTTGAACCGGCGTCATTCCAGCTTCCCGTAGGCCTTGGTGTCGATGTCCTCATCCCATTCGCTGAAGGCTGCAAAAGGATCACCTCCGCGCGGTTGGTGCGCAGACTTCGGATCGCCTTTTCTGGGAGCGCTGTCCTGGTGCCTTTCTATATCCCCTTTCTCCGCTGAGCCGTGGTGCGCGGTCGTTGTCTTGGTTCGACCCGCCACCGCTATGTCTCTAGGGGAAACGCTCCGCCGATTGGCGATCATGACGACTTTTGTAGCAAACTGCCGTGCAGTGTCGGTGATCGACTCGTTCATGAATTTCCCCGTGCTCGCGGCCTGCGAAGCCAACGCCAGAAATGCAGCATCTAACGCCTGGCTGTTACGAAATGCGTCACCCGCCAGATGGCGCATCAGTGAGTACTGAAATCCTGCGATCTCGAAATACATTCCGAAAACCCGCCCGCGTCCAGGATCCGTACGCAAATAGCCTAGCGGTAATTGGGGCGGCGGCATTGGAGGGCCTCCGCTGGCGAGATTGCTAACCACGACGTCTTGATGTTGGCCGGATAACTGGCAGAGCGCTTCAATGCGTTCGGCTAGTTCAGGCGAGGGCTCCAGTTGGACGGCGGACACGTCGGTTGGGATAGCCAACCATGTTGGTGATGGCGCGATCAGTTCGACTGCTGCGCGCATTGAAACCAAGCCCGCGACGTACCGAGGCAGCGGGATGCCTTCGTTGTGCGCCAAGGCAGTCAATTCATCTCGAACGGAATTGGCTACCAAAACCGTCCAGACTGGCGAGGTGTCGGATTCGAGAACGTCGGGCTGGGCCATGAAATGCTACTTAACGTCTGTCGACGTAAAGTCATCATCCATCGACGTTCAGCCCCATGTCAGAGGGGCGGGGGCTAGAGCTTCGAACGGTTGTGGCGACGAATGTTCGCTCGATCCGTCGTGAACGAGGGTTTAGCCAGGAAGAACTGGGCGCAGCCGCAGACCTTCACCGTACCTATATTGGGTCCGTCGAGCGCTCTGAACGCAACCTGTCGATCGACAGCATCGCGGCGCTTGCCCACGGTCTAGGGGTCGAGCCGTGGCGTCTTTTGATGCCGCAGCCGCAGGGATAGTCTCTTCATTTCCTGGCGCTTTTCGCCGCGGCTAGAAACTCCGCGACATGTGCGTCTGGAAGTGCACCTAGGTCCTGCAGCCCTGAAATGGCTTCGCTATATTCAGGGAAGTACTCGCGCCATGCCTTCATTCCTCCGATTTTGCCGATCGCCAGAATCGCAGCGCGATGGCTTGCCGCAAGAAGATCGCGCTGACGCCTGAGTCGAAGGTTCTCCGCTTCTAGCTCGGCTAGTCGATCGGCGAGTCGCGAGGGTGAATTCTTGGCGAATTTCTTGGCTACCGCTCTCGCTGCGGCTTGTCTGACAACAGCAGCTTCGACAACTGCCCGTCGATCCGGGCTACGTGTAAGTGTGCTCGCGTGTGGGAAGCGCCCACCGGACTGCTCCGCAACCTTTCGGAAGGTGACGGTAATGTCCTGCTCGATCATTTCGTTGAGCAGCTGTTGCAAAGAAGGGAGATCTGGCACGGAGGCACTATCCTTTGGATGAGGAATGCAGGCTCTCGCCACCCGGGAAGACGGACTGGCCGGGCGCTTGTGAGAGCGCCGCCTTCAGGCCTGCCAAACGCTCCTCGGCGTGCCCGAGCTGCGCCTGGAAGTTCGGCGCTCTGCTCGGTCGATCATGCAGTCTTCGGACATACACCTCGTATCGCGTCTTCAGGGTCTCTAGAGTCTTTTGCTCATCGGGTGAATCCGACCGAACCAAGTGGCTACATTTGTTAAAACATTCCAGATGCTTGACGCACGGGCTGGCAGCAAAACTGTTTAAGCAGAATCCGTAGGGGGTAAAGTGCAATGCTCCCGCCTCGGCGTTAAGGTATTCGAAGGCCGATTCATCTCCTTGCTCCGCCTGGAGACGCTCGAACGCACTGACGACCGGGCCTCTAATTTTCCCCCCGCGCATCAGGTCGAACGCCTTTCGAGCATTGGGGGACAATGCCTTGTCGGCCATCCGTGCCTTCTCAGGCTCCATTTCTTCCAGATGATCGGACAGACTCCGATGGTCATAAACGTAGCTTTGCGCCGTAGTTCGACGATTAAAGCGCTTAGTTATGATGGTGTCGGCAATCCCAAGTCGAAAAAGCTCGGTGTTCTGAAGGTGTCTGAGCGAGTGAGGGTTGATGCCATAATCGATGGCTTTCGGTGATTCGCCGTACCGCTGAAACAATCTTCCGCCCTTGGCTTTTCCTCCGAGCTGAAGCTCCAAATCTTTTGGTGATGCAGATTGAACAGAAAAATACCGCTCTATATCAACAATAGAGTCATGCTTTGCTTCAGCTAGGGCGCGGCCTGGGTACAGGAAAAGCTTATGCTCCATTCCAATCGCACCAAGCGTTGACTGGCTAAGGCGCATATCGGGCACCTTGGTTGGAAGATGTGTTCGTGCGTAATCCTCCATTTCTCCTACCCGAACATATAGTGTTCGCTGCCCAAATCGTTCATTCTTTACCAGAGGGACCCCTGACCCCAAGGCGTCACGCAGAAGGCCATTGCTGCAAATATCTGCCTGAATACCCCAGAAATAGTCTCTTACCCTATTTGTTACACCAGCAAATTCTATTGCTTTCCGCTGATGAAGTCTAATTCTAGCAAGAGCGGCAAGATCATATTTCTTTCGATATTCGGATCTTAGGCGGCCTGGTATTTCTTCTTTAGATACCCTCATCATGCCAGATAGGCGTGTATAGGCGTCCGTCCATGGTATGAGGGCATCTTGTTCAAGGTCTGGGAATAGAGAACCCGTTCGACGCTGGGCTTCAACCATGTTTCGTAAGGGGGCGGTGGCATCGAGAACAGCAGATATGCTTCCCGCAACCGTTGGTACCAGCAGAGAGGGGACATGTTGGACTGCATTGACCCATTCAACGCCCCGTCCGGCTGCCCCTTGCTTTTCGGCATAGTGCTTGAGCATGACTAGCGGAACCTGGGGCCCGAAGACCCCAGCACGGGTAGGCTCTGGCTCCTGAACCACAAGGCAATCCTGAGGAAGGGAAACAAGTTCCCCTAGGCGCAAGCCACTTGCGATCAACAATCGAGCCTGATGGAAGCGCACCAGATCGGTGAACGTTTCAGGGGCCGCGCTGAACACAATCCGCAGCAGCTCTGCGAGCGCCTCCTCGTCAGGCAATTTTTCAGCGAAATGCTGCTGGCTTAGCTCACTGCGCAGCGCATTTGGACGCTTACTATCTGCTTGACGGCGACGCGTCGTGACGAGCCGAGCTTCACCTTCCAGCGCTTTAGCAATTTGGGCATTCGGCTCGCAATACTGCGCCAACGGTCGATGGCTGGCGATGCCCGTTCCATCCAACCAGGTCGCTATAAGAGCCTTTAACGTGCTTGCACGTTTACCTGATGGGGTAGCGATAAGAGCGGCGTTGTAGGCAGCTGATACGATGTCGGCGGTCAAGAGCGGGGGAGGTGTATCGCCGGCGCATATCGCCAATATTCGCAGGGATTCCGAGACGTTGCTTGTGAAATTTCCGGGCGTGCGACCGTTCACGAATAGGTCGTGCATAGCGATCGACTTGAAAAAAGCGACCCATGAAGCGGCCATGACGTGAGGCACGCTTCTTTTCAACACTGTTTGAACCGCCACATGAGAAGGGGGCGGCGCCGCAAAGGATGAGATGATCTTTCGTGGCCGTTCGACCCTGCCGGCGGCGGCGGAGAGGTCCCACCACTCATCCTTGGAGATTCTGCCGCTCGCGTGATCGTAGCTCACATTCCAGGTAAGCCCGCGACCTTCAGCCAGGGACTGTCCGTCGGCGACAAACTGTTCAAAGGCGCGGCTCATTGATGCGTCTCACCGATGTCGCCCAGAACGGCATTTATGGCTTCCAAAGTCGATCTAAGCTGCATCATCGCTGGAGATACGCGATCCAGTCGGGCCGGCTGATCGAATCCGCGGACGACATCCTTCAAGTCGGACAAGACCTGTCGGTGGACCGCGCCCTCCGAAACGGGGAGAAACTTGTGGCACGTGTAGCAGGCGAGAACCGGATTACGTGAGCAAAGCGATTGGCCTGCAGCGCACGCCCCGATCCCGGCAATAGGTACGCCGTGCGGCATCCCCGCAATCTGTTGATCCGCTGGACGGCCTGCGAGATCTGCAGCAGTGATCAATTGGCCTCGCGCTGCGGCCGCAACTGACAGATACGTTGGCGACTCTCCCAGGGCGGCATTTACAAGCATGTTTTGGGCGGGCGAGCTTTCGAAATAGATGTTGGCGGAGGTCGTATCAGTATGACCGAGGTATTCTGAGACCGACTCTCTAGATGCTCCATTGTCAGCCAGCCGCTGGGCGCCAGTGTGTCGAAGTTCCCGTGCGGTGTAGGGCGTGCCGGAGATTTCCGCCGTCATAGATTTGATAATCTGCCCAACCGCGATTGGCCTAATCTCGAAGAATTTGACGGTTTCAGCTCGATGCGACGCCCAGCGAACGAATAGCGCTGTCCACTCAGGTTGAATCTTGCGGTTGATTGACCGGCCAATGTTCTCACCGAGCTGCTTAATCAACGTGGGTCGGATATGGACGGTCTGGGCGTCGATGATCCGTACGTCGCTCGCCTCCAGCATGGCGATCTGACGCGGGCGAAGGCCATGCTGATACGCGATCGCCAAGACTGCGGCATCACGAGCCATTTCGGGGGAACATTTCCCAGCTTTCGCAGCAGCACTCGCTTCGTCGAGGTAGGAAACTATCTTCGACTTGGCCTGCTGAGGCACGATTGACGAGCGATCGCCAACCGACATGTACTTTTCATATGCATGGCCGGGGAGGGCGCGGACGAGATCTCGATCCGGTTGGTGCCACTCCCCAATTTCCCAACGGCAGAACCAGTGAAGCACGTGGCGGAATGCAACAGCTTGGCTGCGACTGAAGCGACCTCGTGCATGGGCGGTCCACCAGAATCGAAACTGCACTGGTGATTCACGCAACGCGTTATTCACGCTCTCGCTGAGGAGGCCACTGTCAGCGGCGGCCAATGCACTCCAGAAACCAATGGCAGAGGTCGACGAGTGGGCGATTAATGTCTCTGAGAATACGCGCTTCAGAACACTGCGTGCTGGTTCTGGAAAGCGCGCATAGTCCCAACTCGAGCTCCCTCCATTGACGTGGATACGCCAAACATCGCTGTCCAGATTCTCCAAGCGCCGCTGCTGCCGATCATAGTCGTCATAGTAGCGTACGAGACGGGCCAGAGGCGGTAACGCGGGTAGGGGGGATTGCGCATCAAAGAGTTCCAGTTGCTCGATCATTATCGAACACCTGCCCGAAGGAAGGCCAAGCTTGTCTCAAAAGCCTCTTCCCAAATTCGGCTGTGGCGCGGCTCGAAATAAGCTCGAGCGTAAAGGAAAGGCATTTCAGACGACCGACTCCAACCGAAGAACGGCCTCAAGCGATGCAGTGCTTCGTCCTGCTCCATGCCGGTCTCCATGAAATGCTGGAGACGGATCACGGCCGCCGTGTGCCGGAATGCATGTGCGGAAAGACGGTCTACACCTTCATATTTGAGCGCAGCCTGGGCATCCTGAGACATGTGCTGGTGCGCCGTCCGAATGACATGATCAACCGAACTCAGCGCTAATGGTTGGCCCTCTGAAGACGAGAACAGGAAGGCATGATCAACGTCGCCGCGATACTGCCCGACATAGGTATCCAGGATCGCCGACAATGTGAGAGATACAGGCAACTGACGCACCGCGTGGACGGTTTTCATCCTAGGACGACGCGCTCGCCGATCGGTTGCTTCATCCGAGCGACTTACATTGATCCATCTTTTTACCTCACCGGTGCGGAGATCAAATTGGTCTCTTAGTGCATCCACCGACAGACTGAGAACTTCTCCTTTACGTAGACCGAGTTGAACTAGAAGAATGAAAATAACGAAATTCCTCCACTTGAGCGCATCGATCCTGAAAGGATTTCGAACACTATATGGGTGAAAGATGTCGTAGAGATCTTCTAGGGCGATGGCTGGAATAGCCCGAACTCGACTTGACGGAATACGTGGACGTACGCTGAGTTGCGAAAATCGTTGACGCATGAAGCGCAAGCGCTGCGCCAGGTCTTGACTGTCGGATCCGACTATATTTTTCAGGATCGAAAAGACAAAACTACAGGACAATTTCCAACGCCGTAGATCATGGTCGGCTTGGCGCGTGAGCAAATTAGCTGAAAGAACGGCTTCAATTTCAGGAAAATTTGGAGCCATGAGCGCCGCGTCGAGATCTATTGGAGGCACCATGCTCTCGGCTTGTTGATAGAGAGCCCCAGCAGCGCTGACGTACTTGTCTCGTGTGGAGGGAGCCAAATGCCCCTTAAGGACATCAATCCATATCGTGGCGCAGTAGCGAGGCAGTCCGCTTGGATCGGAGCAGTAAGGCCCGGCTAAGGCCTCGGGAAGCTTGATATGCATGACACACGCGCACTGGATTACAGGCCATCGCATGTCACGTGCTGTGGAGCTTTATCAAGATCGAAAGTTGTGGATGAGGCCCGCCCGAAGCCCCGCTGCTGCGCTGTTTGAATGGCTGCGCAGCGGGGCGTCGAGCTATGTTGCTTGGAATGGTGCAACACTGTCGAACTGGTGTTCCCTTCCGATAATGTTAATTATGCGTTTTTCTAACTATTTGTTTTGTATGACCATTAGGGCGCATTGTTAATTATGCGTTTTTCTAACTATTTGTTTTGTATGACCATTAGGGCGCATCACTGACCATAATAGATGCCCCATTTAATTGATGCGGCTTTTGGCACCGGAATAGATGCCGCTTTTCGCCAAAATAGATGCGGCATTGTCCCGGCCCGGAGAACGAAGACACCGCCATCGCCCAGGTCGCGACTGTCCCGAAACTCGTCCGATGCGGAGGTTTCGCGACTTTGATTTCGCTACAGAGTTCTCGGACGCACCTACCCGGAAATATTTCAACGATGCGTCGCCGGCAGCTGCTGTCCGGAAAACGTAGGTTTTTCGGACGCGGGCTACAGTGGAGCATGTCCGCCTAGGAGCCGCCATGATTCAGAAGGGCTTTACATAGGTGATGCCGGCGCGAACGTTGGAGTCGTCACCGCGCGCCGTCACGCGTGTCGTTGCATAGCCAACTACTGACAAAGTTCGACCAGATCGGACGGGACTGGCATCGGCGCTTCAGCTGGTACATCAGCGCCCCCGGTATTGCCGACGGGCAAGCGTCCCATCCACGACAGTAAGCCACCCGCCGCCAGGCGGATTATCTGCCCCCTCACCTCGCGCCAGTCACGCCGGCGCAAGCCGACTTTCAGCATCGTCCAATGGGCCCAGCTATGAGCTCCGGCCGAAGGTTGACCCAGGATGTGTGCGCGCTCCAGGCGCCGAAAGGCCTCGTCAAGATCGCCTTTGGCCAACGCCTCCTTCGCCAAGGCGGCCTCGTCGCGATAGGCGGCCAACCGTTTCGGCTTGAGCGTCATGCCGCGGCTCCAGCGGCGCTCCGCTCCTCGCGCGCCTGCAGGGTGATCTGCCAAGCCGAGCGAAGGAAAATCACGGCCAGGAAGACGCCGAAAATCAGGTCGGGCCAGCGCGAGCCCGTCAAGCTGACCACAAGACCAGTGAACGCCACGGCGATGCATTGGATGACATCGTTGCGGGTGCAGAGCCAAACCGAGCGGACATTGGCGTCGCCGTCGCGGTATCGAAGTAGGAGCAGCGCGGCGAGCAGATTGGCGGCGATGCCGAACAGTCCTGCGCCAGAAATCGCGAAGCCCTCAGGCTCCGCGCCCGACACCAGTCGCCAAACGGCGATGCCGACGACGCTGGCCGCCAAGAGCGCCAGGCTGGCGCTCTTAATAAAGGCCGCATTGGTCCGCGCCGCGACGCTTTTGCCGATCACCCACAAGCTAAGCCCATAAGTCGCCGCATCGGCCGCGAAATCCAGTGAGTTGGCCGCAAGCGTCGTCGATTGCGCCACCAGACTTCCGACCGCGACCACCACGAACCCCACGAGGTTGATGGCGATCACCGCCGCAAGAATGCGCCGGTAGGCCTTCGAGGCGCCATCGAAGCGAACGGTCTGGCCGCAGCACGACGATCCGGCGGTCGGCGTCGAGGATTTGGTGGTTGAACAGCTTGTCATGCCTGCACCCTGCGCCCTGTAGCTGGTACAGGGTCAAGTTCGTCATTGGCTGTCATCGGATCGCGGTAGGCCAGCAGGCGAAGGGCGTTGAACACCACCAGCAAGGTCGACCCCTCGTGCATCATCACAGCCGGCCCGATCCCCAGACCCATGATCGTCGCGGGCACCAGTATCGCCACGACGCCGAGGCTGACGAAGACGTTCTGGCGGATGATCCGCCGTGTGCTGCGGCTTAAGCCCACCGCGAACGGCAGATGGGCGAGATCATCGGCCATCAGCGCCACGTCCGCTGTCTCGAGCGCGACGTCCGAACCGGCCGCCCCCATGGCGACGCCGACCGTCGCACTGGCCATGGCCGGGGCGTCATTGACCCCGTCGCCGACCATGGCGACCTTGTCCTCACCGGCGAGCTTCTTGATCGCCGCCACCTTGTCCTCGGGCATCAGGTCGCCCCAGGCTTCGTCGAGCCCAACCTCCCTGGCGATGGCGTCGGCGACCTTCTGGTTGTCACCCGAGATCATGATCATGCGGCCGACGCCCAGCTTGTGCAGCTTTGCGAGCGCGGCCTTCGCCGAGTTCCTCGGCGTGTCCATCAGGCCGATGGCGCCAAGGTCCCTCCCCGCCCTGCGCACCACCATGGTCGTACGCCCCGCCTCGCGAAGCTTGGCGATGGCGTCCTTGGCGGCCTTACCCAGCGCGGGCACGCTCTCCACACCGAACATCTCGGCCTTGCCGATCCAGACGGTGTCTCCATCGATCTTCGCGGCGACGCCCTTGCCCGTGAAGCTGCGAAGATCGGTCGCCACAGGCAAGGTCTGCTCGCCCAGGCGTTCACGCCCATCCCTGACGATCGCTTGGGCGAGCGGATGGTCGCTCATAGCCTCGACCGCCACCGCCACAGCCAGCAGCTCCTGGTCGGTGGCGCCATCGACCGCAACGATGTCGGTGATCCGCGGGCGCCCCTCGGTCAGGGTGCCGGTTTTGTCGAAGGCGATGGCCTTGAGCGAGCCGAGGTTCTCCAAGGGCGCGCCGCCCTTGACGAGCACTCCACCCCGCGCCGCCCGAGCGACGCCGGAGAGGACGGCGCTGGGCGTGGCGATGGCCAGGGCGCAGGGGCTTGCTGCAACGAGAACAGCCATGGCGCGATAGAAGCTGTCGGTGAACGGCTCGTCCACGACCACCCAGGCGAAGAGTAGTAGGACGGCGGTGATCAGCACGGCGGGGACGAAGAACCGTTCGAACCGTTCGGTGAACCGCTGGGTCGGCGACTTTTGGGTCTCCGCCTCGCTGACCATCTTGACGACCTTGGCCAGGGCGGTCTCGTCCGAGCGCCGGGTCACCTCGATCTCGATCACCGCGCCGCCGTTGATCGTGCCGGCGAACACCCGGCTCGCAGCGTCGATGGAGTCTGGTCGTTCACGGGCCATGGCCGGGTCGGACACGGGTGACTTGTCGACGGGGATGCTTTCGCCAGTGACCGGCGCCTGGTTGATCGCGCTGGCGCCTTTGATGACGAAGCCGTCGGCCGCCAGCCGCTCGTTGGGGCGAACGATGACGGTGTCGCCGACTAGCAGCTCCTCAACTGCAATCTCGAGTGTTTGCCCTTCGCGACGGACGGTGGCGGTGTCGGGCGCAAGTTCGGCCAACGCCTCGATGGCGCGCTTTGCGCGCCCCATGGCGTAGTGCTCAAGCGCATGGCCTAGGCTGAAGAGGAAGAGCAGCAAGGCGCCTTCGGCCCATTCCCCAAGCGCAGCCGCGCCCAGGGCGGCGACCAGCATCAGGGTGTCGATCTCGAACTTCCTGTGCTTGAGGTTCTCAAGAGCCTCGCGCGCCGTAAAGAAGCCGCCGAAGCCGTAGGCTGCAACGTAGCAGGCCATCGGCAACGCGCCTGATGCGCCAGAGACGAGCTTTTCGACAGCGAAGCCCATGCCCAGCAACGCGCCGCAGGCCAGGGCGAAAATCAGCTCGGTGTTGGCCCCGAGGAAGCCAGCATGGACGTGCTGGTCTTCGGAACTGGAAGGCGCGACATGATCTTGGTGCTTTTGGTCGGCCATCAGCGGCCCTCCCCTTGCCTGTCGGACTCGCGACGCGCGTCCTGAAGAATTTCGACGCCGCCCTTCAACGCTATGGCGGCGACGAGGACGCCGATCGCCAGGTCGGGCCAGGCTTGGCCCGTGAGCATGACCAGCACACCAGCCAGAAGGATGCCGCCGTTGGAGGCGAAATCGTTCAGGCTGAAGGTCTCGGCCGCGCGCATGTTCACATCCTTGCCGCCCTGCCGTTTGACGAGGATCAGGCAGACGAGGTTCACGACGGCCGCGACTAGGGCCAGGACCATCATCGTGCCGCCGACAGGCTCGGTTCCGACGACCCAGCGGCGGACGGCGTCAGCCACCACGCCCACAGCGAAGATCAGCAGCATGATCCCCGACAGGCGGGCG
Source organism: Caulobacter sp. NIBR2454 (assembly GCF_027474405.1). GTDB lineage: Bacteria > Pseudomonadota > Alphaproteobacteria > Caulobacterales > Caulobacteraceae > Caulobacter. Next base: position 50,146 of record NZ_CP114872.1, on the reverse strand, counting down.
GCCCCGCGCTTCCACCTGCCCGCCCTGCCCACAGCTAGGAAACTGATCAGATAGACCGCCGCGTCCGAGGCGTTGTCGACGGCGTTGGCGAGCAGCGCGCTGGAGTCAGCGACGACGCCGCCAACACCAAGCCCGCCTGCAAGGGCTGCGTTGAGGAGGAACACCGTCGCCAGCGTCTTGCGCTGGCGACGTTCCGATTGCGCCTTGGTCGTCATTCCTCAACCGCCTTGGGCTTGCGACGGCGAGCCGCGACAGCGGCGAAGGTCGGCAGTACGAGCAGGGTCAGAGCCGTCGAGGTCAGCAGGCCGCCGATCACGACCGTAGCCAGGGGCTTTTGCACCTCGGCGCCGGCGCCATGAGCGATCGCCATGGGGATAAAGCCAACGATGGCGACCAGTGCGGTTGTGAGCACGGCGCGCAGGCGGCTTGCCGCCCCCTCAACTGCGGCCTCGACGCTGGCGACACCCCTGTCGAGGCGTTCACGGATCGCTTGCATGAGGACGAGGCCGTTGAGGGTGGCCACGCCCGAGACGGCGATAAAGCCGACCGCCGCAGATACCGAGAACGGCATGCCTCGAAGGACGAGCGCCAAGGCGCCCCCGATCAGCGCCAAGGGCACGCAGGCGAACACCAGCCCGGCTTCGGCGACCGAGCCCAGCGCCATGAATAGCAGCAGGCCGATAAGGACGAACACGACGGGGATCACCAGACCCAGGCGCTGTTCCGCCCGCTTGAGGTTCTCGAACTGCCCGCCCCATTCCAGACGCACGCCGGCCGGCAAGGCGATCTGATCGACCTTGCCTTGAGCCTCGGCGACGAAGCCGCCCAGATCGCGACCGCGCACATTGGCCTGCACCACCATACGCCGGCTGCCATTGTTGCGGCTGATCTGATTGGGACCCTCGGCGGTTTCGATACGCGCCACCGACGACAGCGGCACGGTGACTCCACTGGCCGACACGATCGGCAGCGCCGCCAGACTGGCCGGGTCGTTGCGAGACGTCTCCGGCAGGCGCACGACAACGTCAAAGCGGCGGTCGCCTTCGAAAATCCGCCCGGCTTGCGCACCGCCGATCGCGGCCGAGACCGCATCGCTGACATCGCCGGCGGTGAGGCCGTAGTTGGCGGCCGCGAACCGATCGACGCTGACGGTCAAGGTGGGAAGTCCCGAGGCCTGCTCCACACGAACGTCGGCCGAGCCGCTGGTCTGGCGAAGCTGACCGGCCACTTGATCGGCGACCTTTTGCAGAGTGGCGAAGTCATCGCCATAGACGAGGACGGCAAGGTCGGTCCGCACGCCGGAGATCAGTTCATTGAACCGTAGCTCGATCGGCTGGCTGAATTCAAAGCTGTTGCCAATCTGGAGCGAAGCCTCCTTCTCGATCCGAGCGATGAGGTCTTCCTTGGGAAGCTTGGAGTCGGGCCAGTCGCTGCGGTCCTTCAGCACGATGACGCTGTCGGAGATGTTTGGTGGCATGGGGTCCACGGCCGCCTCGGCCGTGCCGGTGCGCGAGAACATGGTCTCGACCTCGGGCTGGGCGGTGATGGCGCGCTCAAGGGCCATCTGCATGGCCAGCGACTGCTCCAGGGACGCCGACGGCACGCGCAGCGCCTGCATGGCGATGTCACCTTCATCGAGGGTCGGAATGAACTCTCGACCAAGGGTCGCAAAGGCTAGCCCTCCGACGACCAGCGCCGCGAGCGCCGAGATAAGGACGATCTTGGGACGCGCCACGGCCGCGGATATGGCCGGCTCGATCCAGCGCCGCGCAAAGCGGATGACCAGGGTCTCGTGTTCCTCGGCTTCGCCGTTCGATGCGACATGGACACTCTTGGGCTCACGCACCAAAAGCGCCGTCATCGCGGGCACGAAGGTGAAGGAGAAGATGAAGGCCCCGACAAGGGCCAGCATCACCGTGGCGCCCATGGGAATGAAGGTCTTGCCCTCCACGCCCTCGAGCAGAAGCAGCGGCGTGAAGACCAGAAGGATGATCAATTGGCCGAAGGCGGCAGGTTTGACCATCTGACCGGCCGCCTTGCCGGCGGCTTCAAAGCGCTCCTTGCGGGTCAAGGCGCGCCCGATGTCCGCACGCTTTTGCGCCAACACCAGCAGTGTGTTCTCGACCACCACGACCGCACCGTCGACCAGCAGGCCGAAGTCGAGCGCGCCGAGGCTCATCAAATTGCCGCTGATGCCAAAGCGGTTCATGCCGATTACGGCGAAGAGGAAGCTGATGGGGATCATCAGCGCCGTGATGCTGGCCGCGCGGATGTTGCCCAGCAGCAAGAAGAGCACGACGACCACCAGTAGCGCGCCTTCGGTGAGGTTGCGCGCCACGGTCTTGATGGTGGAGTTCACCAGGGCGGAGCGGTCAAGGACCGTCACCGCCTCGATGCCTGGCGGCAGGGTCTTGCGCACTTCCTCCAACCGCTCGCCCGCCGCTTGGGCGACCGTGCGGCTATTACCGCCGGCGATCATCAGAGCGGTGCCGAGCACCGCCTCGTGACCGTCGCGGCTGGCGCCGCCAAGCCTCGGCGCCTGGCCGATCTCGACAGTCGCCACATCAGCCACGCGCACCACCAGGCCGTTGCGGTTGGTGACCGGAGCCTGGGCGAGGTCTTCAGTGCGAAGCGCCAGGGCGTCAGTGCGCACCACGAGCTGTTCGCCGGCCCGCTGCACATAGCCGGCGCCAGCCTGCATGTTGGCCCGATCCAGGGCTGTGATCAGGTCCTGCAGTCCAAGTCCGTAGGAAGACAGGCGCGCGACGTCCGGCCGGACCGCATACTCCTTGACGTAGCCGCCGACGGTGTCGACGCCGGCAAGGCCCTTGGCGGTTCGCATTTGCGGCGCGACGATCCAATCTTGGACCGTGCGCAGATAGGTGGCGCGCTGCTCGGGCGTGGCGAGCCGGTCCCCTTCCGGCGTCAGATAGGCGCCGTCAGATTGCCAGCCCGGCTTGTCGTCGCGCGCCATGGCGCGATTGAACGGCTTGTAGTCCACCGTCCACATGAGGACTTCGCCCAGACCGGTGGTGATCGGCGCTAGGGCGGGCTCTACCCCCTCTGGCAAGCGTTCGCGCGCCTGGGCCATCCGTTCGGCCACCTGCTGGCGGGCGAAGTAGATGTCCGTCTGGTCGGTGAAGATCACGGTGATCTGGCTAAAGCCGTTGCGGCTCAGCGATCGGGTGCTGGTCAGGCCGGGAATGCCGGCCATGGCGGTCTCCAGCGGATAGGTGACCTGGCGTTCGATCTGTTCGGGAGCCAGCGCCGGCGCGACCGTCGTGATCTGGACTTGGCGGTTGGTGATGTCCGGAACAGCGTCGATCGGCAGTCTCGTCAGCTCGAAGAGGCCGTAGGAGGCCACGACGGCGACGATGAGGACGACGAACCACCTGAGGCGGACGGAAAGTTCGATGATGGGTTTGAACATGGGCCTGCTCCCTAGTGCCCATGCCCGGCTTCGCCCTTGGAGAGCTCAGCCTTCAGCAGGAAGGTGTTGGTGGAAGCGATCCGCTCTTGGCCAGTGAGACCGCCGACGATCTCGGCTCGCCCTTCGGCCTGACGGCCGACGACGACGGGACGGGCCCTGAAGCCCTCCTTAACCTGCACGAACACGACCGGCCCGCTCTCCAGGGTCTGGATGGCGTCAGCCGGAACGGTCAAGCCTTGGTCGCCAGTCTGGGTGACGACCGCTCCGGTGACGGCGGCGCCCGCCGGTGGAAGAACCGCGCTAGAGGCTTTGGCACGGATCACCGCCGCGCCGCTTTGCGGCGTGGCGTTGGCGGCGACCCCGGTCACTTCGGCCTGGAAGTCGCCGGCCGGTCCGGTGACGCGGATAGCCGAACCCACCTTCACCTGGTTGGCGAGGCCGGCTGGCGCGTTGAACACCAGCTCCACGCGGGTCGGGTCGGTGACTTCGGCCACCACGCCGCCCTGGGCGACGAAGCCGCCAGGTCCGACCTGAACGCCGGTGACGACGCCAGAGATCGGGCTGGTGATGCTCAGACGCCCCGACGCATTTGGCGATCCGGCGGCGCTGGTCCTAGCTCGCGCCGCCTGGGCGGCGGCGGCGGCGGCGGCGTGTTGTGCGCGTGAGGCCTCAACCTCCTGCCGAGCCACCACGCCCTGGTCGGCCAGGTTGCGGTTGCGCTGGTAGACCAGACGCGCAGCTTCGGCCTGGGCCGACGCCGCCGAGACGTCGGCCGCGAGCGATGCTGCGTCGCCGCTGACCAGGGTGACCAGCGGCTGACCCGCCCGGACCGTTTGCCCGGCCGCCACCAGAACACGTTCGACACGACCGGCCACGGCGGCGCCAGCTGCTGCCCTGGCGTCGACCATGGCCTCGACGCGGCCCGAGACGCGGGTTTCGGCGCCGCCGCCCCTGCCGACGGTGACGACAGCGATGCGTGAGGCTTCGATTTGCTGCGCATCGAGGGCGATCACGCCTTCAGGGGCTTTGGGCTCTGAGGCCTCGCCGGACTGCGGCGCCTGCGCGTCCGCCGGTGGATGCTGTTCACGCGGCCAGTTGAAGGCCACGCCCGCAGCGACGACAGCCGCCACACTTGCTCCGATCAGGAGGCTTTTGGAGAGTTTCATTGAGATGAGCCTTGGTAAGGGGCGCGGCCTTCCAGGCGCGCCAGATCGATTTCAGCGCGGACGCGCGTGAGACGGGCTTCGACAGCGGTCGTGCGCGCGTCGATCAGGGCCGACCGTGTCGTTCGCAGCTCAAGTTGTGAGATGCGCCCGGCCTCAAAGCCGATGCGTGACAGACGGTAGGCTTCCTGAGCTGTGGCGACGCCCACGTCGGTGGCCTGCACGCGTGAGCTCGACGCCCGAAGACGCGCGCTCGCCGCCGCATAGCCCGCCGCCGCGTCCTGACGCGCCGAGGACAGCCTTGCGTCTGCCGCCCGGTACTCGGCCTGTGCGGCCCGCAGATTACCCCGGTTCCGATCGAACAGAGGAAGCGGCATGCTGACGCCGAACACGACGGCCGCCGTATCATCGACTTCGAACCGCCGCACACCGACATTGGCGGTAATATCGGGCATGGCGCGCACACGCTCCACGGCGATGGCCCGCTCGGCCGCGAGACGCTCAGCCTCAGCCACCTGCACCGACGGGGGTGTCGATGACCCATCGCCACGTTGCGCTGGGCTAAGATCCAGGAGGCTTACCTCGACGCTCGTGACAGGTTCTGCCAACAGGGCGACGGCTCGCAGACGAGCGAAGGCTGCGTCCCTTTCGGCGAGCGCTTCATCGCGCGCGGCGGCAGCCGCAGCCGACTGGCTTTGCGCCTGGACACCCCGGAGGGCCGGTTCACGCCCCTCCTCCACCTGCAGGCGCGCAGCTTTGGTGTCCGCTTCGGTAAGCGACAGGGCCTCATCTGCAAGGAGGTAGCGGCGCTGAGCGGCCTCGGCTTCGGCATAGACCAACGCAAGGCGGCCGGCCGCATCGAACGCGGCCAGATCGCGGCGGCGGGCGGCAGCCCCGGCTTCGGCTCTGGCGGCGTCGATACGAATGCCCCGCCGCCCCCAAAGCTCCAGTTGTTGGCTGACCGACAAGGTCGTCTCGGCCGCGTTGAAGCCAGAGTAAGCACCCCGCCCCAGCACGTTCTCTGCATCAAGGCCGAGCGTAGGGTTGGGTCGAGCGCGAGCCTGGAGGAGCCGTCCTTCGGCGGCGTCCTGAAGAGCGGCCGCTTCTTGCGCGGCTGGTGTTTGATCGAGCCGCTTCAGGAGGTCCTGAAACGGGGGCGCGGGTTCAGCCCAGGCAGGGCTGGTGAGCGCGGTCGCTAGAGCGATCCACGCGCAGCCGGCCGCAAAGCGCGGCGGCCGCCGAAATACGGATGACATGATTGGAGTCCCAAAGAGCTGACACGAGACGCGCTCATCGGCGCGGCGGCGGTCAGGCCTTGGGTGGGCGCTTCAGGCCTTCGGGTGTAATCGAGGCGAGCGCCGGATCCGCCATGAGCGGACGATCGTTGGCGCCGACCAGCGTCAGCGTCTCAGTGGCGATGAACTCGCCCCGGAGAGACGAGCCGTGGTGGCAATGTCCATGCGCGCAGACGGCGTGATCCGCCCCTGCTCCACCGTGGTCGCCGCCCTTAGGTCCGTGATCAGAGGAGACATGCTCAGCCGCCGCAACGGGCGACTCTGGCGCGCAGGTGACAGCGTCGATGACAGGCGCAGCGACGAACACGGCGACCACGAGGGTCAGCGCCGCGATCAGCCGCTTAAAGCTTGCGATCGTCCGGTCCATAGCCGCCACGTAGTAAGCGTCGAGTGCTTTGGCAATGCGTTATAAGTTACCGCACGCCTGTATGTTATAAGATACAGTAGGCGAGCCGGCAGCGATCCGCGGCGACATCAAGTAGTTCGTAGATTCTAGGTCTATGTTTGACGGGGATTAGAAAACACCGCGCCTCGTGCTGAACAACAGACTGGCGCGTACGGCGCCCCGGGCCACTAAGCCACATCTAGCACCTGATCTTGCGCGTCAATTGCCGCGAAATTTCTGACCGAGTGCGATCCTCGTATCGACGATGGTCGCTTCAAATGCAGCATCAATTCCAGTGAAACTACGCATCTATTGTAGTAGGCGACGGGGCGCCTTAACCGACTGAATGCCAAGGCCCTCTCTCACTGCACGGCTGGCGCTACTGCAACCGTACCGGCCAGGCCTGACGCTGCGAGCGCCTCTGGTCCCATCATCATCTCATAGTGGGCCTGATGGTGGGTGACTTCAAATATCCGGCGAAAGACGTCCAGGTAACGCGCGATCACTGCGTCGTCCGCCGAGATATACAGGTCGTCGTTGAAGCTATGCGACCCGTCATTCACCCAAGAAAATAGCGAGCCGCAAATCTGCTGGTCGCGCCCGTCGAACAGCTCGACTATCTCATCCTTGTCGAGATTGCCGAGAATTTTGAAATAGTTTTCAAGGATCCGACGAAGAGTATTCTGAAGGGTAATCTTCGAACGCTCTGGCGATCTAACCTCCTGCCACAACAACTCGTAGGAGGTGCTGATCGGATTGTGGTTATAGCCAACGACGACGGATTCATCGTTTAGCTTCCTGACGATCCAGAACGTCTCATGGGCGCGGCATTCCTTCCCCCGCTTTGGGTCGAAGGAAACTTCCTTATGGAAATAGATATTGTGTGTCAGTACGAATACTTGCTTGATTAATCCATCACCGCGGCAAGCCTCGTCAAGAACCCGCTTAATTAGCGCGCTGACGATAAACAGTACATCGCTATCGAGGCTTGAAACCGGGTCATCAAAAACTATGATCCGCTCGGCATTCACTCCGCTTGTGGTCACGCTTCCGCGGATTAAGTGATAGAAATAGAGGAACGTGATGAAGCTGCGCTCACCTTCACTCAGGGTGGCCGCAGCTTCGCTCCCGTCGCCCCGAACAATTTCATATAAGTTTTGATGCTCGCCGGCGGTCGCTAGGCGAAAGCCGGTGAAACCGAACGACTTAAGTATCGCGTTGATCTCGGTGACAGTCGGCTGAACGCTCGTGACGCCCTTTTCGAGCTCCGCCAGGTGAGCCTTGGCTTGGGCTAGCGCTTGCCGCTTGGCCGTCAGGCCCGAGTTCAAGCCCGTCACGGCTCGATCAAGGGCAGTTTTTGATGCGGTGTAGGTGGTAAATTCGAGCTTCGCGTCCTCGAGGAGGCACTTCCAGATTTGCGAGATCAGCGTTGCGCGTTCGTTTGTGAGATTGTCGACCATCGCGTTGTGAGCGGCGACTTCCACGTTGGCCGCTTCAATGGTGCCGAGCAGGGACGCCAAAACGTCACCCAGTCCGTCTAGCGTAATCTGAGCGCTAGCCTCCTTCCGCTTCCGGTCCAACTGGCGAAGGTTCAACTCCACCTTGCCTTTGAAGCGGTCGATGTTTGCCTGAAGGGCTGGCGTATCGAGATACCGATTTCCGGATACAACGTGGCCTTCAAGCCGGTCCAGAATCACTTTCGAAAAAGCTGCATACGCATCACGGGTACGTTCGATCGCCTGAAGGTCTGCGAGGTACGTCTCGTCAAAATACTCGTCTAGCTTCTGCGCCAGGTCATCGGCGATGTCCTGTTGGCAGAATGGACATTGGGCGCCGGATTCATTGATGTAGGTAAGTCCCTGTCGGACCCAGTCGCTATTGCCCAGCCTGCGGATTAACGCCGCAATGTCGATGTCGTCCTTTCCGACGACTTTTTTCGCGAGCACCGGCGTCTGTTCCAGGGCCAAGAGTTCGGCCGAGTCGAGGGCCTCAAGGGGCGCGATGCGCTCGAGGCCCTTTGCAAACACCGTCAGGGCGCGTTTTTTTAGATCGTCCAGCGCGACGACGCTGGCCGAGTTTTGCGCCCACTCGCCGAGGATTTTGTCGCAGAAGCTCGTCCTAGAATTACGAAAGCCCGTGAAGGCATCCTGGAAGTGAGGGTCGTGGGTGGTCTTGATGCTCCAGCACTTCTCTTCGAAAGCGGCGCGGAGCTGGCGCAGCTCGCCGAGTTTTCCCGAATTTTCGTCTCCCAGGGTGCCTCTGAGGCCCTGAATTTCCTGGGTCAATGACTGCACTTGCCGTGTCGCGACCTCGATCGCGGCAATGGTCTCCGCTTGAGCCTCCCCCAGGGTGAATATCCCCGGCATTTGGGCTGCAAAGTTGCGGTCAGCGAAATCACTATTGTAAACTAGACATTCGCGAGGGGCTCCACCGCTCCAGGTCAGCTTGCATGCCTGCCGCACGTCGGGATCCGCAATAACCCGAGAAATCGTCGTCTTTCCGGAACCATTCGTCCCGAAAACGAAGTTTATGGACTTCAGATTGTCTAGGACTTGGCCAGTGGCTGAGTAAGTGGCCTCACTGGCGACTTTGATTTCTTGAAGCATTACTTCCCCCTGTGCGCACCGGCTTTCCAGCTCAGCCCCGCGAAGTAAATCCCGATTGCTCAAGCCAGAAGAGGTTCTCAGCGACGCGTGTCACTTCTCGCAGCTCTTGGTCGTCGCAATCCTTGAATAGCGCCTCGGCCAAGGTCAGCCGCTTATCGAACGATACCCTGCTAAAATTGAACGACGGATGGGCTGCGAGGATGGCCGCCTTCGCGGCGATCTCGGCGTTGGCGGCTTTGGCGCCCGCCTGACCTTGGGTTTCTGCATCCGCCCGTGCCGCATCGAGCGTCTCGTCAACGGCCTCATCAAACGCATCATGCCAATCGGCTGACGCGACGGCCGTGTGCAACACGCCATCGACCATAAATGCGGCCAAGGTTGTACAGATTTCCCCGGCCCGATCCGCCACTCGCCGGTGAGCCGCTTTCAGCGAAGCCGGGAGTTTCTCAACCCCCAATTCGGCCAGCGATTCTGCGGCGTCGTTGATGGCCTCTTCCGGATCGAAGGGGACCTCGATCATATATACGGCCTTCGGCCGGGCGATCCCCAACAACCGGGCAGCGTCCTCTTGTCCAAGTCGGATCATCGGGACTGAAAGGCGGTCGACCTGCTCGGGGACTCCCTCAACCAGACAAGCCTGCGCCGCCTCCGCGGCCCCGCGAACCGCTGCCGCCAAATCTACTGCTGCATTTCCTGTCATGGCTGTGCTCTAGATCCCGACCCGTTGGCTGATCACGCTACCCTGCGGTTGGCGGAACACGTCGAAGCCCATCGGGATCTGCTCCTTCACGGCCTCGACGTGGCTAATGACGCCGACCGCACGATCCTGGCCCACTAGGTCACGCAGGGTATCGAGGGCGACATCGAGGGTCTCGTCGTCGAGGTGGCCGAACCCTTCATCAATGAAGATCGCGTCGAGTTTGACGCCGCCGGCCTCAGCCTGGACGACATCCGAAAGCCCAAGTGCTAGCGACAGAGACGCGAGGAATCCCTCCCCGCCCGAGAGCGTATGAGCGTCGCGCTTCTGGTCGGTGTGGGCGTCGTAGACCTCGATATCCAATCCTGCCCTGGCCCGGCCGTCGCCCCCCTCATACTTCCGCAATAGCGAGAACCTTCCGCGCGACATTCGCGAAAAGCGCTGGTTCGCCGCTTCGAGGACCAGGTCGAACGTCGCGGCGATGGCGAAATCGCGCAGGCGCAGCCGATGGGCGTTTCGACCATCGGTCAGCAGGGCCAGCTCACCTAGGACGCGATACCGCTCCGTGGCCTCGGCGAGCTCTGCGGCCAGACGGGCAACAAGGGCCTGAGTAGCTTCAAGCTGAGACAACCTCATCGTGGTCGTGGTGAGGAGTTCCTCGGCCTTGGTCAGATTTGAGTCGGCGTCCGTCAGGGCGGCCGAGCTGGCCACCATGTTGGGGCGGTCCAGATCAGCAATGGCCGCGACGGCGCGGTCTTTCCGATCTTGCGCGGCGGCCAAGCCAGCGACGTGTTCGGTGATCGTCGCGGCTAGACCCTGGATGTTGGGGATATCGGCCTTGGCTGCCGTGTAGGCCAAATCGGTCAGCCCTGCTGTCATCTTTGCGGCTACGAACGCGTCGCGATGTGTATCGCGCGCCGCCGTTAGCTCGGTCACCCGCGCCTCCGCGTGGCCCAGCCAAGAACGTGCGGCCTGGGCGGCCTCGCTGGCGCGCCGCTCGTTCTCAACCGCCACCTGGTGCGCCTCGTTCAACTGGTCGCGGTGATCGATCGCGGCCTGGACGTGAAGGGCGACCGACGCGGCGTCGCGCAGGTCTTCGGGCACATCCGCTAGCGACGCCGTGAGAGCGGCCGCGGCCGACGTGACGGTCTTGTCGGCCGCAACATGCTGATCGCGTGCGGCGGCGAGCGTTGCGGTTTCCGAGGCCAGGCGCAGCTTGGCGGCATCGACCGCCGCCTGGACCGTAGCGACGTCGGGCCCCGCCTGCAGCGCTTCAAGCTCGTCTTTTGCGGCGACGATGTCTGCCGTGATTGCCGCGACATCCCGCTCGGGCGCCTTCAACGCCGCCAATGTGGAGACGGCCTGGGTCCATTCGCCGTCCGCCCTCGCCGCGACCTGCGCCGCCTGACGTTCGTCTGCGTCGGCGGCTTCTCGCGCGTTGCGGGCTTGGCGCCAGGCAGCGTCGAGGCCGAGTCCCTCGCCACCCCCACTGGCCGGCCTAGGATGCTCTGTAGCTCCACAGACAGGACATGGCGTCCCATCTTCCAGTTTCGCTGCCAAGTGCGTGGCCTGCGCCGAAGCCAGCGCCTCTTCGGCAGCAGATTCGGCCCCTCTGTACGCCGCGAGGACGGCGGACAATTGTTCATGTTTGGCTAAAGCGGCCGACCTCGCGGCGGCGAACGTCTCGACCGCCGCGTTGGCGTTCGCGAACTGTGCGGCCTTCTCCTGCGCCTGTCTCAAGAGCTGCAGAGCCCCTTCGACCTGCGTGATGCGCAGCACAGTCTGCTGAACGCTGGCGAGCTGGGCGTTGGCCGCGGCGTTCGCCTGTTCGGCGACGCCATGGTCGCTGACCGCCCATTCGAGAGCGGCCTTCGCCTCAACAGCGGCTTGTGACGCGCTGCGCTCAGCCTCTCGAAGCGGTTCGGCGCCGGCCACACGCCTCCGCACCCCCTCCAGCTGGGTCACCGCCGCGACAGCCGCGTCTCGTTCAGGTTGACGTGCAGCCGAGGCGTGCAGGACTGCCATCGCTTCAGAAAGCAGGCGCGCCGCCTCACTGGCCTGGTCCGCTGCGAGAGTCCGGGCTGCCAAGCCGGCGATTAGATCATTCTCGGCCTCATTGGCTCGATCATCGGCGGCGACACAGGCCACAGCGCGTTCAGCGGCTGCCTTGCGCTGGTTAAGGATATCAATCCCGGGCGCCCGGGCGAGGACCCCGTTTAGGCCGTCCACCGCCGCGTCGTGTTCTGCAAATCGATCCTGGATCTGCTGAGCCGCTTGCAGCGTTTCGCGGGCCGCATCCCGGACTCCGCGGGCATCGTCACGGCCCGTCGTCTGGACGCCGACATCAGCCGTTAGGGTTTCGATCAGGGCCGCCAGCGCATCGGTGTCGGACACGGCATGGGCTTGCAGATGCCCGTTGATCGCCGACCTGCCCGTCTCAACTTCATCACGCAGCTCAGAGGCTTCCGCCTTCAGCCCTTCAACAAAGCGCTCGTAGAGGGAAACGTCGAACAACCCCCGCAGCACAGTGGAGCGCTGGTCGCTGGACGCCGTCAGCAGCTGGCGGAATTGTCCCTGGGGTAACAGCACCACCTGACGAAACTGGGCGGCGCTATAGTTCAAGATCGACCGCATCCGATCGGCCACGACCTCGACTTTGCGTTCCTCCATCACGACGCCGGGGTTGTCGGCGTCGATGTCATCGACCTCAATGTCGGTCGCGTCGTAGAGGGCGGCCCAGTGCTGGCGCTCGACAAGGGCATCGCCCCGTTTGCCTCGGACCGTCTGACGCGGCCGCCGCACGACATTATATCGCTTGGCCCCGACCTCGAAGATCAGGCTCACCTCGGTCTCAATATCGGGCGTGGCATGGTGTGAACGCAGGTCGTCGCCTTGCCGCTCCTGGCCTGACGATTCTCCGAAGAGTGCGAAGCAAATGCCATCGAGGATCGAGGTCTTGCCCGCTCCTGTTGGCCCGTAGATGCCGAATAGGCGAGCGCCCAACGCCGGGCGGAAATCGACGGTCTGCGTGTCGGGGAACGGTCCAAAAGCCGTCAGGCGCATTTTGATCGGGCGCATGTCAGACCTCCTCGCTCTGGAGGTCGGTCAGGGCCTCGTCGATCATGCCCCTCTCGACGTCGTCAGGCCCCCTCCCGCGCACCGCATCGAGAAAGCCGGCCACCAGCTTCACCGGGTCTTGCCGATCAACCGCCGCTGCGCCGGCGCCCGGGCCGACAGCGGCGAGCCGGTTCAGGCGTTCCAACTGCAGCACGTGGGGATAGACCGCGCGCAACTGACCGATGGCATCGATGAGTGCGCCCTCGTCGGTCAGCACCGCCTTGATCAGAGCACCCGCCCCGAGCGCCTCAGGCGCGCGCCCGGCCGCGACCAGGTCCGCCAGCTTTCCGGTCACGACCCGCAGCGGACGCGGGCTGACCAGCGGAAGCTCGGTCACTCTAGCCACGCCGGCGGCGTCCAGCTCCACCAGGCTCAGAGTCTTTAGCTCATCAGCCTCATCGAATCCGAAGCCCATCCAGGAGCCGCAGTATCTGATGTGAGCGGCGCCGGCCTCTTGCGCGCGATGAAGGTGACCTAGAGCGACGTAGGCCGCGCCATCGAACATCGCTGACGGGACCGTCTCGATACCGCCCACCTGAGCCAAGGGCCGCTCGGTTTCGGTGATCCGCCCCCCTTCCACAAAGGCGTGGGCCGTCACCACCCATCGCGCGCCTGGCGGAACATGCAGGCGGGCCTGCGCCAGTTGGGCTGAGAGGGCGTGGGCGCAACTGGCGATGCCGACATCGTCGAACGCCTCCCTCGCCGCGAAAATCTCGCAGTACGGCAGCGCCGAGAAAGCCACCTGCCCGTGCTCATCGCTCAAGACCAAGGCGTGAGGTCGGTCTCGCAAAGGACCCCGGATCAACACGCGCCGCGGATCCTGCAGCGCCGAGTTGAAGCTAACGCGGTCGGGGGCGTCGTGATTGCCCGCGATCGCTACAATCGCCGCGCCGGTCTCGGCGTAAACGCGGGCGAGGAAATCGTTGAACAGCTGAACCGCTTCTTTGCGCGGCACCGCCCGGTCGAAGAGGTCGCCGGCGATGATCAGCACGTCGACGCGATGTTCGACGATCGCTGCGAAGACCTGGTCGAGGAGCTGGGCCTGGTCGTCGAGGAGGCTCTCCTGCGCCAGCGTCCGGCCCAGATGCCAATCTGATGTGTGCAAGATCCGCATCTAAGCCCCAACCTCCCGTCTATATAGTTTCTATATGGACTAGAGCTTGGCGGTCAACTAGACTCTCGGCATGTCGTCTCCCACGCCGCGATACGCGTATGAAGCCAGGCAAAGGTTTCTCGACGGACTTCTCTTTTGGGAAGGCCGGGTCAATCGCCGCGACCTGATCGACACGTTCCGGGTGTCGCAGCCGCAGGCGGCGCTGGACCTCAAGGCATACCTCGCCGCCCTGCCCTCAGGACAGGTGATCTACGATACCCGCCAAAGACGATACGAGGCCGCGTCGACGTTTGAACCGCTGTTCGGTCCGCCCGCCCTCGAGTCCTGGCTGGAACGGTCACGGCAGGCGGGACTGGCGGTTGAAGTGCTGCCGACCTTGGACAGGCCGCTCGACGTCGGCCTGATGGCGCGGCTGTACCGGGCCATACGGGATCGCAAGACAGTCCATGTCGCCTACCAGACCATGCGACGCGCCACGGCGGAGGATCGGTCGATCACGCCCACAGCGTTCGTGTCAGACGGTCAGCGCTGGCATGTTCGGGCCTACTGCCACCTGCGCGAAGACTTCAGAGACTTCGTCCTTTCGCGGATCGCCATGGCGCCGAACCAAGCTCAGGCGGAGTCTGGAGCCGTCGATCTGCCGCTCGATACCGACTGGTGCTCTTGGGTGACCCTCACCCTGGCGCCGGCCGCTCACCTTGAGGAAAACCAAAAGCGCGCGGTGTGCTGGGACTACGGGATCGACGGCGAACTGTCGGTGACCGTCCGGCGAGCCCTCGAATTTTACGCGATGCGTCGCTGGGGCCTCGATCGGCCGGAAAGCCGCCTGAGCGTCGTCGGGCGCACTGAATCTTCTCCAAACCCGGAGGATCACCCATGAGCTCGGCAACCGCCCAACATGCCCTGGCGACCGACTGGCCGCGGATGATGCTTCGCCGCGTCGATCCCACGCGCAACATGTCCAGGTTCTGGTCAGCACAACTCCAGCCCAGCCTCTTCGAGGAGGTGCTGCTGGTTCGCAACTGGGGGCGTATCGGTTTCCGGGGCCAAGAGAAGTCTTACTGGTTTTCAACCAGGCAAGCCGCGTTAGCCGCGTTCAACAAGATCACGGTCGCCAAATGCCGCCGCGGTTACACCCCCGACGAGGAGTGCAGAACAACTTCATCGGCGGCCTACGACCGGGCCGTCGGATACGCCCATCGAAGCGAAGCGCCTCCGAGACACCAGGAGGCCGGCGCCGCCTAACGCCCAGCCAAGACCCATGAGCAAGCAACCCAAACGCATCATTGAGCACGCGCTGCTGGAGGGCATAGGCCCGATCTCAGCGGAACGGCTGCTAGGACTACCAGAGACCGAATGGGGCCTGCTGCGATCCGCGATCACTGACGCCCGCCGCGCCCAACCGCCCAGGCACATCGCCCGGTGTCTTATGTGCTCGGGGGCCATTTTCATCCAGGCGCGCGCGTTTCGTGGCCTTCGTTTGCCTTACTTCGCTCACTTCAAGGGCGGCGATGCGACCTGTCCTTGGCACACCGGGGAGACCCTGCATCCTGACGATGCTCGGGCGCTCCAATATGGCGGCGCGCAAGAGTCCGCCGCTCATCGGATGCTGTGCGAGCAAATCGCCGAGCTGGCGGCCCGCGATGACCGGTGCATCTCAGCCGAGGTGTCGAAATATCTGACTCCCACAGACAACGAGCGCGGTCGCTATCCCGACGTTCTGATTCTGCGCCGGAACGCCCCGAAGATCGCGGTTGAAATCCAGCTTTCAAATACCTTCCAGACCGAGGTGTCCGCGCGCTGCCTGCACTATGAGCGCGAGGGGGTCGGACTGCTCTGGGTGCTTTACGGCCTCGACATGCGGGCCCACGACCTTCCTCAATCCTTCCGAGACGTGGTGCTTCGCCATCGGGGAAACGCGTTCCTATTGGATGACGAGGCCGTGGCGGAGTCGTTGTCCCGTCGAACCTTGGTCTTGAAATGCTACCTTCGCGGGCCGGACGGAAGCTTTGACGCCGGCCGACTAGTCACTCTCGACGACCTGACTTTCCCCACAAGGGGCCCGCCCTACCTCGAAGATCGGATTACACCCGGTCTACTCGCGCGAGGCGAGGCAGCACGGGCGCCATGGCGGGCCGCTCTAAGGGGTCGGAGTTCGGACTTCTCTTACGCCGACCTGCGCGGGCCAGCGTTTCTGGCGGCGAATGACCATCTCTGTGGCTCGGTTCCCAGCCTGCGCCAATGGGAAGCGGAGACCTATCAAGGCCAGTGGTTGATCGCCAACCTGATCGCGGTCGTCTTCTCGGCCTTGAGCCACGCTAACGGCACGTTCCGCAACTACGCGTCGCGGCAGGACAATGTTCAGGCACTTCTGAACAGCAAGCTGCCGAGCGAGAATCTCCTGCCCTTCGCCCTCATCATGCAGGAGATCCTCCGACGCGCAGGCACAAACGATCTCCTGCTCGGCAGCGTGGGCAAGCATCTGGAACGCGCCCTGGCGCTGGGCGACGGTAACTTTGTGCTCGACTACGAGGCGCCGTGGTCGGCGATCGAAAGTCTGCTGCCTGAACTTTTTGATCCCCTATTGCGGTTCGAACTTGAAACGCTCGATGCCCTGCCGACCTGGGCCCGGCCGAAAACCAACGCGGCAGCCACTGTGATCACCCCGCCATGGGATCCTGCCAGCCCGATTCAATCACTCGAGGAGCACCATGGTCTCGCCCATCACCTTGGCTGAACGTCCAGATCATCCTGGCCTTGCGGCGCTGGACACGGCCGTTGTCGAGTTGTCGGAAGCGGTCGCCGCCCTTCGCGCGGCAGAGGCTGTTGTCCAGGAACGCAAAGCGGCCCTCGTGCCCGCAGTGCCGAAGATCGAGGACCCCGAACTCGCGCGTCGTCTTGCCGTGTGGATCTACTGGAACATGCCAGAGGTACCCGTTGCGCCATTGGCGGAAATGGCCACGGGCCTTACCGCCGGCAGGGCCCAGCAGGCCTTCTTCAAACTTTCAGGGACCCAGGCAAGCGCGGTCGCGTGCACGATCTGTGGCATGCCCGTCGATGTCCACAGCCGTGACGAGATGAAGCGGGTGCTGACCGCGAAGCTGAAGCGCGGCGTCCAACCGATCTGCGAGCCTTGCCGCGCCAGTCGCCGCCCGGAAACGCCAACAATCTATATCGAGCGTCCGGTTCGCAACTCAGCGCCGACGGCTTTTGACCGGGAAGTTCTGACGCTGCATGCACAGCGCAATCAGCCCAAGACGATCGACGCCCTTTGTCTTTGGGGAGTGCAGCGAGTCGACCTCCTGCCCGAACACATCCGCCTCTATCTGCAGGACCCCGACCTTGGGATCGCCGCGTCGTTGAACGTCAGTCGAGAGGACTATCTGACCTGGTTAGAGGGTTGGGGATCGGTACGTTGCGGCGGGACGACGACGACTGGCGAGCATTGCCGGAACATGGCCAAGAGCCTTACCGGGCTGGAATTAGGAGAATGGCTCGAAGCTCGCGCTAAGGGTGGTTACTGCGCGGCGCACGGCGGCTAGCCGCTAAGCACCTGATCGCGTACTTCTGGGGCGTTGCGGCGCGCCCCCGCTTTAAGGGGTCGACGGAGACGCAAGGTGCGGTCGCAGGGGAAGGCCTTCCCCTGAACAGCGCTATTGCTTGAACAGCAGGCCTAAGCCGCCCAAGGCGATCCCGCCAAGGGCCAGCACGACGTAGATCCACGCAGGGCGCGAACGCCGAAGGCGGGCGCCGCGGCTAAGACGAGTCGTGGACTGGATCATCTAGCCATTAGACCCGAAGCCGCCATCCCGGCCAAGGTGGCATCCACGCAACACCACTCATTTTGCATGGATTTTTAATGACATTCCTTGCAAACTGACTGCGGAGGCCTAAGTTGGAGCCATGAGCAAGTTCGACCAGTTCAAGGCCAAGCTCCGCTCGGGGCAGACCTATCGCCGGGCGGACCTGGCCCAATGGTCGACGGCGGTCGATCGTCACCTCAAGGAGGCGGTGCAGGCCGGCGTGCTGACCAAGCTGGCCGGCGGCCTCTACTATGCGCCCAAACAGACGGTGTTCGGGAAGGCCCCGCCCGAGGACGACACCTTAGTGTCGACCTTCCTCAAGGGCGGCCCGTTCCTGCTGGCCTCGCCTAATGCGTACAATGCGCTTGGGGTCGGCACGACCCAGCTGCACAACAAGACCGTGGTCTATAACCACAAGCGCCACGGCAAATTCGCGCTCGGCGGCCGCACCTACGACTTTCGGATGAAGCCCGCCTTCCCGAAGAAGCTCACGGCTGAGTTTCTGATGGTCGACCTGGTCAACAACCTCGATCAGCTCGGCGAAAGCGCCGAAGACGTGCTCGAGCGCGTCAAGGCGCGGCTGGCCGCCAGTGACCGGGCGCGCGTGAAAAAGGCCGCCCAGTCCTACGGCTCCGAGCGGGCCAAGAAGTTCTTCGCCCGCGCCCTGGCCGAGGTTGGAACCCAGGATGCCGCGTGATTTCCTGCACAACCATCGTCAGTTTGCCGATCTGATCCGGATCGTCGCTCAGGCGCAGGGCATTGCGCCCGCCTTGGTCGAGAAGGACTATTGGATCATGCAGAGCCTCTACGGCCTGCAGCAGCTGGGCCTGACCTTCGAGCTGAAGGGCGGCACATCGCTCTCCAAGGGCTACGGACTGATCAGTCGTTTCTCGGAAGACATCGACATCCGCATCGAGCCGCCGGCCGATCCGCCGGTGATGATCGGCCGTAACCACGACAAGGCGGCTCACGTCCAAGGCCGCAAGGACTTCTATGATCGGCTGGCGCAGACCATCGTCATCGACGGCATCACCTCGGTCGAGCGCGACACGGCGTTTGATGACCCTCGCCAATATCGCAGCGCCGGCATTCGCCTGACCTATGCCAGCATCAATGGATCGGTCGAAGGCCTGAAAGACGGCGTGCTGCTGGAGGTCGGCTTCGACGATGTCGCGCCCAACGAAGCCCGCGATATCAGCTCGTGGGCCTATGACTTCGCCGCCAGCCAGGTTGAGATCATCGACAACCGCGCCCTGGGCGTCGCCTGCTACCATCCGGGCCATACACTGGTCGAAAAGCTGCAGGCGATCTCCACCAAGTTCCGCCAGCAGCAGGAAACCGGCGCGTTCCCACCCAACTTCATGCGCCACTACTACGACGTCTATTCCTTGCTCCAGGATCCGACCGTGCAGGCGTTTGTCGGCACGCAAGGGTATCTCGACCACAAGGCCAAGCGGTTCCCGAAGGCCGACAATCCGGTCGTCGCCGAGAACGAGGCCTTCGTACTCAGCGACCCAGCGACCCGGGCCACGCTGCAGAACGCCTACATTGCCTCGAGCGCGCTCTATTTCCGCGGCCATCCCGCCTTCGACGAGATTCTGGCCGAAATCGCCATGTGGGCACCCAAGCTGTAAGTCAGTAGCCTTCAGCCACCATCAGGCCGGGACCATCGCTTCGCCGAGGACCAAGGCCTTGAGCGACGCCATGGTCGCCAGACGGTCCGCCGCGACGTCGATGCTGGCGATCGTCAGCCGTTCATCGGCGCCGGGGACATTGAGGCGGTGACGTGCGAGCGCGCCCTCCCCCTCAAGGTCCGGATGATGGGGATAGAGGAGCATTAGTCGTGCCGAGTCGTAGAGCCGGGCATAGGCCATGAGCTGGTAGACATCAGCTTGGGAGACGCCACGCTTTGGGTCACTGCCGGCGGCGGTCAAACGCTTCCACTTGGTGTCGATCACCAACACGGTACGGCCGTTCCGGCGCACCATGCAGTCGGGCTTGGTGCGGAATAACGGTCGGCCCAAGGTGCCGTCGGGCGCTATCTCGTTGAGGCAATAGCGCAGACCACCTTGCGAGACGACTTCATAGCCTTCCGGGGCCAGGGCCTTGCGCAGCAGCGCCGCGACATAGGCCTCGAAGAGGTCGTTCATGGGAAACAACAAGGTGACGTCGGCCAGGTCGCGCAGATCGTTGGCCCTATGGGTCGCCTGCCAGTCGCGGCGCAGGAACAGCCGCGCCAGCGCCAGGAGCGAGCGCCAGCGGCGGTTCGACCGGTCGATTGCGATCTTGTCCCAGGCCAAATGATGCGGGTGTACGTCGGCGACATCGGCCAGGGCGACGCGAAGCTCGGCGAGCCTGCGCACGGTTTCGGCGCGGCGGGCCTGTCTGGCAAGGAACACCACGCACGCCTTCATCACCTGGAGCAGCGCCGTGTCCGGCGACAAGATGTCGAACTGGCAGGCGAGCCGGTCCGGCCGCACCGCCAGCGTCGTGAACTGCCGGGTGACATCGAGCCGGCCGCGCAGGGTCGGCAGGTCTTCCTCACAACGAAGATACTGCCGCGGTAGCCCGCGGCGCACCTCATTGGTCAGCTGGTCGGCAAAGGCGCGGATCAGGATGTCCAGCAGGGTTTCATCCTGCCGCGCCATGGCGGCGTCTCGGCCAAGATTGATCTCCAGGCCCAGGGCCACGTCCAACATCTGCACCAAACGATGGCGCAGCCCGGCGCGGCCCTCCGAGGACCCAGCGTCGCCGAGCTGATCGATCTTCGGCAAAATCTCTAGGCTACAGCCTTCACCCGCGACGATGCCGACCACCTGTTGGCTTCTGAGCCAACGGTGATGATCGATCAGGATATTGGTCCCCTCAGCGCCGCCAAGCGGGTGCGACCGCGCCGCGGCCAGCAGCTGATCGGCCTGGCGGCGGGAGAAACGGCCCTCCCCGACCGCGACCCGATCCCATTCCAGGATCGAGAGATGGGTCATTCGGCCGCCGCTGTTTCGGCCGCGCCGGCAGCCTCCTCATTGGCGGGGGTGCTCACGGCCGCATGGCCGAGCAGACGTTGGTAGGCGTCTGGCGCGAAGGACGGACGCACCGACCACCGCCAGCGATCCTCGCCGTCGAAGCCCGGCGGCGGCGGGATGCGATCGCAATTGAGGAAGGCGCCCTCCTTGGCCCCCTCCCGCTCGCCCAGCACCATCGCTAGCCGCGACCAGTCTTCGAAGAAATACTCCTGCAGCAGCGGAATGACGCGATCGCGCATGACCGCATCGACGTCGTGACGATCCTGGCAGGCCATGAAGAAGGCGTGGCCGACTTGGTGCTCGCGGTCGAACAGATACTCGATCCGCTCATTCACCGCCTTCAGCACCGCGACCAGATCCACCCCCGTGCGCCGGGCCGCTGCCCTCAGCAGATCGGGGTCGGGCATGATCTCCTCGAAGGTGAACCGGCGGCGAAGCGCCGTGTCGAGAAGCGCGATCGAGCGGTCGGCCGTGTTCATGGTGCCGATCAGGTGGAGGTTCGCCGGCACGCCGAACATCTCCCCGGAATAGGGCAGCTTGACCCGGATTTCGTTTTCCATGCCGAGACGCTTGTCGGCCTCGAGCAGGGTGATCAGCTCGCCAAACACCTTGGAGATGTTGGCGCGATTGATCTCGTCGATCACCAGCACGAACGCTGGGGCCACGCCCGGCGCGCCGGTCTCGGCATCTCCTGGGCCGCCAATCAAGCGCGACACCGCTTCCATACGGATGCGGCTCGCGTTGATCGGATAGAGGGTTCGCATCGTGAAGGCCCCCTCCACAATGCTGTCGAGCGGCAGCGGCTTTTCGAGCTTGAGGAGCCAGTTGACCTGACGGCGATGGTTGTACTCACCGTCGGGGTTGGCCACGAAGGCGTAATCGCCCGTGACCTCCCCGATCGCCCGGAAGGCGGTGTTGCCATAGGGGACGATGATGATGTCGCCCTTCTTCATCTCAGAGCGGAACGGGTGAAGCTGCGAGACATTGCTCGGCTGACTGTCCGGCGGGGCGACCTCTGCCCACTTGGCCCGGACCGCCCCGATGTCTTCATAGGCCGCATCGCTCCAGTCCACGTCTCCGCCCCAGCCCAAGACGACGTAGTTGCCCGCGATGGCCTCGTCGTAGATGTGATCCTGGGTCCCGATCGCGCCCAGCCCCATCTTCCAGAACCGCCGGCCGGCCAGGTCCAGGCCGCCGGCTTTCCGCGGCGCCGAGGCTGCCAGACGTGCCTGATCGGCCAGCGCGGCCATCTCGCGGAAGACGCCGTTGCGGGGTTCCAGCCGGAAGCCGGCTGAGCCGTTGATCTCGGATGCGGCGGTCTCCGGGCGCAGCCCCTCGACAAAGTCCTCGTAGGAGAAGCTTTGGTGGAACGTGACGAAGCCGATCCGGCCCTCCCGCTCGAGTTCGCCGTAGCGACGCATCAGATCACTGCGTTCGTCGGGCATATCGCCATCGCACAGGCGCACAGCCTCCAGCGCGGTCCGGTAGGTCTTACCCGTGCCCGGCGGTCCGTAGAAAATAAGGTTGGTGGGCTTGGTCACCGCGGCGGCCCCTTCTGTCGCCAGCGCCGAACCCGGTCGAAGGCTGAAATGGTAGGTCGTCGTTGTGCTTTGGCCCGGCCCCTCGACGCGTGGGGGCAGCACCTTGGCCAACTGCTGAAATTTGGCGCCGCCAAGGGCTTGGCAGACGTTGGCATGTGCCTGATGTAAGCCTAGAGCGTCATGTAGATCTCCCGCGCGAATGGAGACTTCAGTCTCGCCCTTCAGACGCGCCGGATCGATATAGAGCTTGAGCGCCGCAGCGCGGATATCGTCAGCGTCGCTGCCGACTTCGGCCGTATCGTCTTCGACGTCATCGGCCTCGGTATCGTGGGCATTGGGATCTTCGCCGTTGGCGAACCTGCCGTATAGACGGGTGACCGCCACCAGGTTGCGAAGCTGTCCATCAGGGTTCTCCGCCTGTGGGACAAGACTGACCGGCGGCGCGCCCTCGCGAGAGCCGATATAACTGCTCAACTTGGCGAGCAGGGCGGGCAGTTCTCCCCGCGCGATCAGTTCGTCAACATCGGCGTCAGGAAAACCCATGGCGGCCAGAGAGCGTTCGACCCGCTTGAGCCGGCCTCGGCGGTGTTGGATGGCCTTTGCCGTCAAGGGTTGGCCACGCCAACGGCGAGCCTGAAGCCAGGTCTTAAACTCATCAGCCTTCACGGACCTAACCTCACCCCAACATTAGGTTGCAGACTAACAAGGCCCACTCGCCCGACAATACCAATGTTCGATTGTTCGCCTCGGGGCGCAGGCACGTAATACTTAAACGAAAAGAGAAGGGTGCAAGGAGCCCGCGCAAAGCGCGCGGCGGGAAGCGCCGTCGAGCGGCTGGCGGCGCGAAGCGCCCGTAGGGGCGGACCCGTAGGAGCCGCGGCACGCGGCGGGACCGAGCACGCCCGACAGCCGCTCTCCGCTCCAGTTCGACAAAAAGAAGCCTTCCGCGACCGTCACTTTTTGGACAATTATCTTGAATTTTCCCGATCAATTGGCCATATAAGGACGGTGTTACAGACACCCTCCGAGATACTGCATGAGCTCGCCGGCCGCATCAAAGCGCGCCGCGTCGCCTTGGGTTGGCCTCAGCTCGAAGCCGCCCAGCGCGCCGGCGTCGCCTACCGGACGTGGCGGCGGCTTGAGACCGAGGGACAGGCTTCGCTGGAGGATATGGTGAAGGCCGCCGTCGCCCTACGCTGCGAGGAGGCGCTGGGCGCGCTCTTTCCCCTGCCCGCGGCCAGCAGCCTCGACGCTCTCCTGGCGCAGCAGGCCGCGCGCGTCCCAACGCGGCGGGTACGGGCGCCCCGCTCACGCTCGACCAGGCCGCCGACGCCATGAAACTTGCGCCGGGAACCCCGCTGGCCGCCAGTCTGGCATTTGACGACGACCAGGCCGCCCTGCCCGTCGGCCGCCTGGCCATGGCCGGCGGCCTGGCGCAACTGGAATGGTCTCCGGAACTCATCGCGGCGCCTGTGCCGGTTTCGGCCCTGCTCTACCCGCCGGAACCCGGCCTGCACCCCGCACGCGGACGCGACTTCGAGGGCTTGCACGGCTTTCTCGCCGACAGCTTGCCCGAGGGCTGGGGCTACCTCGTCATGCGGCGACGCCTGAGCAAGCTCGGCGTCAGCATCGAGACCTTGAGCCCGCTCGACCGCCTGGCGCTCGTCGGCGACCACGGCCGCGGCGCCCTGACCTATCGGCCTGCGACCGCGCCGCCACCCGAGGTGGCGAGCCTCGACCTCGACGCCCTGGCCGCAGAGTCCACCGCGATCCTGACCGGTCACGAAGGCGAGCTTGCCGACACCTTGGCAGCCCTGGCCGGCGGCTCGGGCGGCGCGCGGCCCAAGGTCCACGTCGGCTTCGATGCCGAGGGACGGATTTCGATCACGGAGGGCGAGACCGCCGCGGGCCACGAGGCCTGGATCGTCAAATTCGCCGCCCCCGGCGACCCGCCCGACATTGGGCCGATCGAGGCCGCCTATGCCGCCATGGCCCTAACCGCCGGCCTCGACATGGCGCCCTACCGGCTGCTCCCGTCCAAAGCCGGCCCCGGCTATTTCGCGACCCGCCGGTTCGACCGGCCGCGTCCCGGCCAGCGACTGCACGTGGTCTCGCTGAGCGGCGCCGTCGAAGCGCCCTGGCGCACGCCCGCAAGCTACGACCTCTTCCTGCGCGCCACCGTCGCCATCACCCGGCACGCCGAGGATCTGCAGGCCGCGTTCCGGCGCATGGTCTTCAACGTGCTGGCGAGCAACCGGGACGACCATACCCGGCAGCACAGCTACCTGATGGATGCGCAAGGCCAATGGCGGCTCGCCCCGGCCTATGACTTGACCTATTCAGCAGGCCCTGGCGGCGAGCACTACCTCGACGTCGAGGGCGAAGGCCGCAACCCCACCCGCGCGCAGGTTCGCGCCCTGGGTCGTCGCCACAGCCTCTCCGACCGCCTGATCGACGCCATCATCGAAGAGGTTCGCGCCGCCGTGGCCGATTGGCCGCGCTTTGCCGAATACGCCGGCGTGACCCGGGCCTCTCGCGCTGAAATCCTGGCCGCCCACCAGGCGGTCGAGGCGGCCTTCTCGACCTGAACTCTAGGCGGCCTGGACGACGTAGCCGCCCTCACCCCACCCTGTCACCCGCATCAGCTCCGACACCCGGCGGCCGCCGGGCGTGCGCGCAATGTGGATCACAAGGTCGATCGCCTGACCGATAGCCCGGTGCGGAATCCGCTGCGTCACCTCACCGATTAGGTCTTCCAAGCGGTTGAGGCCTTCCGCCGCGCTGTTGGCGTGCAAAGTCGCCAAACCGCCCGGGTGACCGGTATTCCACGCCTTCAAAAGATCCAGCGCCGAGCCGTCGCGCACCTCGCCGATGACGATGCGGTCGGGCCGAAGCCGCAGCGTGTCGCGCACCAGGTCGGTCATGGTCACCGCCGGTTCCGTGCGCTTGGTCAGCATCTGAATCTGGTCGGCGGCCGAGCACTGCAGCTCGGCGGTGTCTTCGATCAGGACCACTCGGTCGCCGGCAAAGGCCGGCTCGGCCAGGATGGCGTTGGCCAAGGTCGTCTTGCCCGACCCGGTGCCGCCCACGATGAGCAGGTTTTGGCGCGCCTCGGCCGCGGCCCGGATCGTCTCGGCCTGGCTCGCGCTCATCATGCCGCCCTCGACATAGTCGGTGAGGGTGAACACCACCTCGGGCCGCTTGCGGATCGCGAAAGCCGGCCGCGCCACGACCGGCATGAAGGCGCCCTGGAAACGCTCGCCGGTCTCCGGCAGGGTCGCGCTGACCCGCGGCCGGTCGCGGGTCACCACCTCCCCGGCGTGATCGGCCAGGAGGCGCAGGATCCGGTCGGCGTCCGCCGCCGCCAGTAGCTCTCCTGTCCACGAGCGCCCCTCCCCGATCCGGTCGATCCAGATCTTGCCGTCGGGATTGACCATCACCTCGACCACCATGCAGTCGGCGAGGGCGGCGGCGATCACCGGTCCCATGGCCTGGCGCAACGCGGCGACCTTGCGGTCGAGAACAACAGGATGGCGTTCGGTCATGGGGCGCTCGCGGAACAAGGAAGGGTCATAGGCTGCCGTCGTCGTCATCGGCTCTCAGCGCCGCCACAGGGGCCAAGGTGAGGTAGTCGGACGCCAACACCGCCTCTGGGACGTCAGCGGCCTCTGGAGGGCCCTCAGCGCCGCTGTAGCGCGGCTTGGGGACCCGGACGCCGGCAAAGGCTTCTGGCGGGGCGCAGACGGCCCTAACGCCACGCCAGTCGATGCTGGCGGGTCCGGGCAAATCGGCCGCGCCCGGCCGCTGCTCATAGGCCGCCGGCACACCGTGGAAATAGGCCCCGGTGCGCGCCTTGAAGAACGGCTCTTCGTAGTAGCGGATCTTGTCGGCCAGGATCGGCTTGGTGTTGTTCACGAACAGGAACTGCTTGCGGTCATCCAGGCCGCGCACGTCCTCCTCCGACAGGATGTAGCGCTGCTGCTCTGACTGCGACGTCGACCGATGCGCCCGCCCGAACAGGCTGCGCGGGTCGCTGTAACTCTCCCGCATCTCCAGCGCCTTGCCGGCGCGGCGCGTGACCTTCTCGATGCTTGTGGGCTCCGACGTCGCGAAGGTCGCGGTGATGTGCATGTTGTCGAATAACGGCGTTTTGTCGCCGTACTTGGAGAACACGTCGTTGAAGCTCTGGCAGACCAGGTGGGCGGTGATCCCGTAGCCTGCCATCTCCCCCATGGCGTTCTCCAGGAACGGCAGACTGCCGAGCTTGGGAAACTCGTCGAGCAACAGCAGCAGTCGATGCCGCTTGCGGCGCCGCCGGCTGTCATAGTGTTCGTGCTCCATCAGGCTGTTCACGCTCTGGCGGATGAACACCCGCACCAGGAAGGCCAGGCGGTCGGCATGGGCCTGCGGTGTGATCAGGTAGAAGGTCACCGGCGCCTCGGCGCACACCAAGTCGCCGATCGAGAAATCCGACCAGCTGGTGGCGTATTCGACCAGGGGATCGGCCCATAGCGACAGCGAGGCCCGGCAGGTCGCCAGCACATTGGATTTGACCCGCTCGTCCATGCTGGCGAGCGCTGTGGCACCCAGCCGCACCTCGGGATGGGTCTCGGGGATGGGCGCCCCGTCCGCGTCGCGCGCCAGGCCATCGTCCGCGTGATAGTCGGGCCGATGGCGATGCTGGGTGTGCAGCATGGCGTGTAGTGTCGGCTCGATGTCGATCAACAGCCGGCGGACCTGCGCGAGGTTCTTGCGCTCGTCAGGCTCGCTGTAGAGCACATGTAGGATCACCCCCGTGAAGAAGTCGGTGGCGCTCTGGTCCCAGAAGTTCAGGTCGCCGGCCTTGCGCCCGAGCGGGTCGACCAGAATGCCGACCACATTCTGGATGTCGGCGATTTCCATCGGACCCTTGCGGACCTCGAACAGCGGATTCCAGCGCACCGTGTTGGGATCGGTCGGGGCGAAGTAGAAGACGTGGCTGAACGTCTTCCGATGATCGGCCGTGATGTGCCAAAGCTCGCCCTTGCGGTCGTAGACGAAGGCGCTCTCCGGCCAGGCCACCAGGGTCGGCACCACATGGCCGGCGCCCTTACCGCTGCGCGAGGCGCCGACGATGATCGCGTGCTCCGGGCCGCCGTAGGTCAGATAGCGGCCCTTGAATCGGCCGAGCACCCGGCCCCGGATCTGACCGCCTTGGCCGAACAGTTTGGCGCGCGCGACGTCCGCCAGGTCCGCCCAGGCGTCACGGCCGAATGCCTTGGGCGCGCGCCCCGAGCCGCGGGTCGCGAGCGCCGTGAAAAGGATCGGCGCCATCGCCACCGCGAGACCCGCCAGCCCGGCGCCATCGAACAGCCGCGGGTAGCGCGGCTGCAACGCCAGATACCATTCGGCGAAGGCCCAAGGCCGATAGAGCCGGACCGGGCCGAGGTCCGCCCAGCCCGCCCCCAAGGCGGCCGCGTAGTGCAGACCGTGCGCCGCCTGTTGGGTGGCCCAACCGAGGCCGAGCAGGATCGCCAAGACCGCGATCGGCAAGACGAGGAGGAGACGCTGGGAGGTCGTCATTGGAACCTCATCGACCTGGAAGGATGCCGCGGCCGATGGTCTGGCCCATGGCGCGATTGACGCGCTCGACGGCCAGCGCCCGAGCCTGCGCCGGATAGCGCATCAGGGCGGCCCGGGCGGGCCCGCCGACCTCGCGGATGAACCGGGTTTCGTCGGGCAAACGTGACGGAACCTGCAGCTCCTTCTGTCCGAGCGCCTGGGCGACCCGCAGGTCATTGTAGGCCCGCGTGGCGCCCTCGATCCGCTTGTCGATCCGCTTGATCTTGCGCTCGAGCGTGCGCCGCTCACGCGCCACATCGCCCGCCCGCTCCAGCTGCGGTCCGCGTCGCCCCGCGACATAGGCCTGACCGTCCGGCGAGGCGATCCAGGCGGCTCGCACCTGCACATCGATCTGCGCCCGCCGCGCCGCCGCGCGCGCCCGGGCGATGGCGTTAAGCTCTGCGTGCTTGGCCCAGATCATCCGCGCCGGATTGCGGATCCACTGCACGAGGGCGAGCCGCCTCTGGCGCACGCTGGCCACCCGCTGCTCGACCTGACGCAGCCGAAGTTTGGTCGCCGCCAGCGTCGCGCGGGCGGACTGCAAGAGCTCGCGCTCCACCCCCCGCACGCTGTCGATTTTCGGCAAGACAAGCGCCGACCTTTCGGCCGCCCAACGATCTCGTTCCGCGATCATCCGGGCGCGCATCTGCTCGGCCTCCGTCGTCAGTTTCGCCACCGGCACGGCGATCACCGGCGCCTCGCGCACCAGCCGATCCGCCGTCGCCTGAAAGTCCGTCCGCAGCTCTTTTCGTTTGGCGTTGTGGGCGTTGGTGTCGCGGTTCTGCTGTCCACGCTCTGAGGCGATGTCCTTGCGCTCCAGAGCGCTCGCCGTCGGCCCCAAATGCACTCCGGGCTCCCGGTCCGAACCCTGCTCGGCCAGGGATAAATGCGAGACCTGCGGCGCGTCCGGACCAAGATGCCGACGCAGATGTTCGTTCTGGATTTCCGCCCACGCCGACCGCCATTCGCGGACCGCCTTCGGGCTCCACCACTCGGCCGGCTTTTTGCCAAATCCGGCCGGCGTCACCGACCGGGTCGTCACCAGGATATGGGCGTGGAAATTGCGCTCGTCGCCGGCCTGACCAGGCCGGTGCATCGCCACGTCGGCGACCATCCCGCGCGCCACCAGCTGCTCGGCGACGAACGCCTCCACCAAGGCCCGCCGCTGGACGAAATCCAGCTCGTGCGGCAGCGAGACCAACAGCTCCCTCGCGGGCACGGCGTCCTTGCGATACTCGGCCGCCTCGGCCGCGTTCCATAGCGTCTCACGATCTCCGAAAGCGGCCGGGGCGTCGGTCGGCGCCATGATGGCCGCGAACTCGATGTCGCCCTTGGCGCCGAAGTCGAACTCCATCGCCAGACGCTCATCGATCAGGCGATCGCCCGAGCGATAGGCGGCCGCCGCGACGGCGGACCGGCCGGCCGACCTTTGGATCGTCTGCACCTCTAGTCGGTACTGCGCCATGCGCGCTCCTCCAGCCTAGTCGCTACGGCCCCTGCCGGGATCGCTAAGGGCATCGCCCTTGGCTCAAGGGTTTCTTCGGATCGTGGAGACGAAGAGCCTTGAGGGTGTCGGGCAAGGCCTGACCGCAGGGTTGGTGGGCGCAGCACATCCAACCCGTAACTGCGCCCTTGTGACAAATTACGATGAACCCCGGCATAGACCGATTTGCGCTTTAGTGGCAGGATTACGCCGTTTCGTACTTTTTCTTCAATGAAAGGCCGCGTCATGGCCAAGGTCGACAAGCGCCGCAGGAACGCCCGCCCCTCCAAGTACAAACCCCGCTCGCCCGCCCAGCTCGCCCGCAAACGCGAGCTCTGGGCGGCCCGTTCAGGCGAACGCGAACTAGCGAAGAGGACCGACGAAGAAGCCGCCCTGATCGATCGCCTGTCCGAGCTGGAGACCGCGCTTCGAGAGGCCGGCCAGGACGGAATCCACAAGCAGCGGCACGTCACCCCGCTCGAAGATATCGAGGACGACGCCAAGCGCTTCCACGTCCTGAAAGCCCGCGTCGAGCGGCTCGAAGCCCTGTGGTCGATCAACAAGCGCAGGCGCGAAACGCGCGGCAAAATCATCATCGGCGGCGCCCTGCTGGCGGAAGCCGGCGACGCCCACTTTGCCGGAGACGACGAGCTGCTGGCCCGCCTGGTCGACATCCTTGATCGGCGTGTCGAGCGCGTCCGCGACCGCCTGACAGTGCGCGAACTCCTAGGCAATGTGCCCCTGCCCTTGCGCCCGGGCGGCGACCTGGATGAGGACGCTGAAAGCGCCCTTCAAGCTGCCGGCGACCGCCTCCCCGATTTCGATCTGATGGCCGAGACAGCCCTCGCTCAGGAAGGCGCTGACCCCCTGACGCCAAGCGATCTTGACCCCGACTACGCGGACCTCGATCAGGCCTGGCGTGCCGCCTAATCATCGCTCAGCGCCAGCCGCAAGACCGGGTCCGGTCACGAAGATCGAGCGTCCCGGATCGGCGACTTTGGTGGCCGGTAACGTCCCCTGCCCTGCTTCACCGGCCGCCGCATCTCTCGCAGTGTCCGCCCGGTTGTCGCCGACGAAAATAGCGCCGCCAGCCGCCTGCCAGGCGGCGGCGGACGACGATCCGCGAGGGGTGGAGGTCGCCGTCGTGCGAGATCCCCTGCCCCCAGCGGACTGCGCTTCGATATAGAAACTGTGGGCGCCAATAACCGCCGAGGGACCCGTGTTCCCGAAGTTCACCAAGCCCTCGGACACCTCGCCCCGACGGGCGCGGTCCGCAACGATCTGCGGGTTCTGGAAGAAGCGCGCGCCGTTCGTCAGATCCGGCAACCGGCCTTCGAGTGCGAGGTTGAGAATAGTCTCGATCCTGGCGCGTTGCGCGACCGTGGAGGCCGGCAGGCGACGCCAGTCACCGCCGGCTCGCATCACCGGCTCGAACTGGCCTCGGGCATTGACCACGGCCTCGACCGTGGCGCCCCACCGCCCGTCCTGGACCCGGTTGAGGATCGTGTAGACGACGGCGGCCAGGCCGCTGTCGCCCTGATTGCCGGCTTCGGCGAAGGCGACGCGGGTGATCGCTTCGCGTGCGTCCGGCCCGGCCACGAGGGGACCCAGACCGCTCCGCGTCAACGGCGGCGCAATCACCCCCGAGGCGGGCGCGGGAGGCGGGCAATTGACGCCCGCGGGCATGGGTTGGGCGCTCTGTCCGCGCGCCAGCAGCAGGCACAATCCCGCCAGGGCTGCCGGGTCCATCAAAGGTCTCCAAGGGAGAGAAGCGACAGGGTCACCGGCCGGAACACACCGACGATGTCGGCGCGGCGCACCGGGCCGAAGTAGCGACTGTCGAAGCTGTTGGGGATCCGGTCGGAGAAGACGAAAACCTCGTCAGCGCCCAGCTGACGACATCCCCGCCAGCGCGGCAAGTTTGCGCCCCGGCGATCCCGGCTGAGGATGGCGGCACGCATCCTTCCATTGATCTGCAGGTGGTCGTTATCAGTGCAAACCTTGTCGCCAGAGACGGCGGCGACCGACTTCAGGATCGGCACGCGGCGCAGGTAACCCATGTGGCCATCGGCGTAGGGAAAGGCGGCGTCCGGCGCGGAGAACGCGACGAGCGCGCCAACCGCCACGGGGCCCGATCCTCGCACATAGAGCCCTTCCGGCTCGCTGGCTGTGCGGTTCCAAAGGAGCAGGGGCCGGGCGCCGCCTGCGGTCGCAATCGACAGCCCGCCAACGATCAGCGCGCCGGTCGCCAGAACGCTCGCCAAAGGCGCCGATCGGGCGGACGGAAGGGATGAGAACATGCAGCAAGACCGGCGCAGCCAAAACGAGCCGAAGGCTCGGCAAGGCCTGCGGCCACGGTGTGGCTCATGCCCGGCGATTGTGGGCACTACCCGCTCGGGCGCACGGTCAGGCGGTCACATTTCCCATCGATCGGGCCAAGTTGCCCATGGGCAACTCAGGCCGTCAGTTTGGGCCAGTAGGTGTCGAGCACGGAGCCCAGCGCCGCCTCGGCTTCGGCCCGAGATGCGCCACCGGCGAGCAGGAGCGTCAGGTTCACTTCCTTGCCCTTCCGGCCGTTGACCCGCAGCACGGGCGCCCCTGACGCGGAGACGATGGCGTCGTTCAATCCTGACCGCTTGGGGGATCCTGACTTCTTGGGGGCGTCAGCCGCCGCCGTCAGGCGACGGATCACATCCTGCGGCTTGAGCGGGGTGCCCTCCCCTCTTCCACTCGCAATGGCGCTGGCCTCCGCCAGCACCTTCTCAGCACGCTCTTCCGGCTTCAGCAGCGGCTTGAGCTGGGTGACATGCTTGATCTTCAAGTCATGGGAACTGTCGAAGGCGGCCACCAGGACGGGCGGTAAGCGCGCCAGGTCGAGGTAGCGGCTCAGCCAAGCCTCGGAGACGTTGAGGCGACCAGCCATGTCCTTCTGACGACCGCCGTAGTGGCGATCCAGAGCCTTCAGATAGTCGCGGGCCCGCTCGATATCGCTGAGGTCTTCGCGCGCCCTGTTCTCCAGGTCGGAGATCCGAAAGGCCTCCTCATCCGTGAGCTCGCGAACCTCCACGAGGAAGCGAAAGTCGGTGTAGTTGTGAGCACGAAGCCAAGTGACCGTCCAATGCCGGCGCGCCCCGCAGATGACCTCGAAGTCGAAATCGGCCTCACCACGGACCCGGCGAACGATCGCTGGCACTTCCTGTCGCCCCTGCGCCTTGAAGCTCTCGATCAGGTCGGAACAACGGGTCTCATCGAGCGCGGCGTAGTCGCGATTATGCTCCGCCCAGAGCCGGCAACGCGCCGGGTCGACCTGCTCAATGGCCCGCCCCACGACAGCGCCCGACGCCAACTCCGCCATGCGATTTTCGCGATTGGCCAAGATGCCGACCGGCATCCGGGTTGGCGCGTCCGGCTGGGGCGCGGCGTCGTCAAGCGATCCGATTAGACCGGCCGCAAAGGAACGGTTCTTGGAACTCATGCGCGCGCCCTTTCGGCTGGAATTGCACCGGTGCAATTTGCGGGTTTACGGGTCATGCGTGGCCCTCCTTGCGCAGCCGTTCGACGTGGCTCGGCCACGTCTGACGCACGTCGAGCAGGATCTCCTCGTTGACCCCGTTGAGATAGGTCAGGCACCGATCCCGCACCGACTTGCTCGTCATCGGACTGTTCATTTCATAGACCGTCATCAGGCGTGCCGTGACGTTGTCGATCTCGGCTGAGTCCTTCATGGGCGTGCGGATCATCGCCAGGCCAAACACCTGTCGCATCAGGGCCAGCAGCTCCTTCTGCATCGACTTGTTCTCATCGACTTTGGAGGCGACGACGCGAACGAAATTGAGGTCGGGGGCCAAGTCTCGCGACGCCAATTGGCTGAGCGTCTCATCGAGCATGGTGAGGAAGGCCGCGGTGGAGGAGAAGTCCATCACCGTAGGCGGCACCGGGATGACCAAGGCGTTAGCGGCGCGCAGAACCGACAGCGAGATCGCACCAAGCGCCGGAGGCGGATCGAGGATGACGATATCGAACTGGTCGGCGATCGAGGCGATGCCTTGAGCAAGCCTATCCAGAAGTCGCCCACCGCCCCGCGCCATCCGCGCAGCCAGCTCATATTCCGATTGGAACAGGTGCAGATTGGCAGGAATCAGCTTCAACCCGTCGAAGTGCGTGTCGAGCAAAGCGTAGTCGAGCGAGCGTTTGTCGTCCTCTCGAAGGAACGGGTAGAGGGTCTGGTCCTCGGTCAAGTCGAGGTCCGGCACGTAGCCGAACAGGGTCGTGCTCGAGGCTTGGCTATCGCAGTCGATTAACGCGACCCGGTAGCCTTGGATCGCCATGTATTGCGCCAGGTGGACCGACAAGGTGGACTTGCCGACACCGCCCTTGAAGTTCTGCACAGCAATCACCGCGCACGGGTCTTCAGGCTTGCGCCAGGGGCGAGTGCCAAAGACCCCTCGCATGTCGTTGACCTGGGCGAGCGTGTAGCCGACGCGGCGGTTGGTCTCGGTGCGAGGAGGCTCGGGAAGGCGTCCATCCTTCTCGGCGTCACGGATGGCCGCTGGCGTGCGCCCGACAAGCTCAGCCGCCTCGCTGATCGAGAACAAGGGCTCACGGCGATCCCCGGCCCGTGCGGCCCGTGCGCTGTCCCGCAGGTTCTCGACGACCGCTGAAGCCCGGCGCGCCAACTGCGACACGGGTCCGGCGAGAGATGGAGCGGCGACTTCAGCGACGTCTGACATTGGACCTCTCAGCATCCCGCAGGTTTCGAAAAACCGGCTCCAACCGCCCCAAAAGCGAAAGTGGTATAGCCAGGACGCTATTAGCGCATTGTTAAGGCCGTGTTAACGCTAAGTGGGCCTGTTCCGCCTCAATCCAGGCGCCGCCGCGAGGCGCGACCTGACCCCTTGGGGGATGGCCCTGCCCTTTTGGGGGCGTATCGCCGCCGGAATTGCACCGGTGCAATTGCGAGTCCCTCAATAATTATACACGGCCATCCCGCCTCAGCGGCAACAGTCTACATCCTGTCCAAGTGGGGGTGGTGACGAGCCCGCTCGGATCGACGCTGTTCACGCGGACAGGTCGCGCCGATCAACTTCGGAGCAAATTGCACCAGTGCAATTCCAACCTTCTCGCGCGCGATTTTGCGTCAAAGCGCGGCGGGCAGATCGACACGACCGAGGCCTTGGGTGTGCCTGACCAGACCGAAATTGCACCGGTGCAATTTCAGGTCAGGGCCGGCCCCTGCGCGCCGCAAACGCTTGGCAAAACCCGGTCCAGGATTTCACGAGCTTGGCGCCGGTCAGGTTGGCCAAGCGGCTCCCCATCTCGGCGCGATAGGCATCAGCGATCAGATCGCGGGCCCATCCGCCGCCATGGGTCTTGGCGATCTCCCCAAAGGGCTCCGCGCCGTACAAAAGACTGCCCGTGGGAAACCGAACCGAGCCACTGGTCGAATCGAGCGGCTTGGCGCTGGCAGGTGGGGGCAGGGCAGGGCGCTGCGGGGCCTGAGCCTGGCGAACGGCAGGCAGGGCGGCTACCGGGTCAGGCTCGACGGCTTCCGCCGCGCTCAATCGCCCCGGCGTCGCCTTGGGGTGGAAGCTGAACTCGATCTCGGTGATGGCCCGGCCCCGACGGATCTCGCGCCAGTCCACCGTGAAATGAGCCAGGTGGTCGATCTCAGCCTTGGCCTTGTCGAGCACCTTACGGCGCAGCTGTGCGAAGTCCTTGTAGAGTTCAGGCGCGATGCCGAAGGCCGCGCGTATCGCCGTCATATCCGCGCGCCAAGTGGCTTGGCGGCGGTGAAGTCGAAGGGCGCCCAGCTCATAGAGACGCAGGGCATAAGACGACCGGAAGCCCAGAACGGCTTGGCGGTTAAGAACAGCATAGGTCTCGGACTCACGAATGAGCCGCCGCGCATCCGGCGTAAATTCCCACTCGATCCACCCGGCCTCCGCGCCGTCTTCATCGACCTCCTCACGTGAGGACTGGATCAGCGAAAAACGCTTCGTCGCCTTGCGGCCGCGCCATGAAAGATCATCGACCGCGAACAGTGTGCGGTGCAGCTCCTCCAGCATCTCTGAGATGCGCTCATTGCCTTTGTGCCCTCGGCGGATGTCGGCCTTGCGCATCCTGTGCGCCACAGGCTCCCAAGCGTCACCGCCCGCCGTCAGGATCATTAGCGCCAGCAGGCGGGCCGCGGTAAGGCTGAGCGACTGACCTTTGACGAACCGAACCTCAACCAGGGTGCCGGGCTTGGCGAACTCGTCCCCGTCGCGCGCCTGCAGCGCATGAGCGACGCGCATGGCCCGCCCCGGGGCGTCTTCCGTCCCGGGCTCGACCTCAATGATGTCGGCGGCTCTGGCCAGGTCGCGACTCCGTGCTCCGATCTGCCGCCAGCATTCCTGACCTCGAATCAAATCACAAGTCAGGATACAATGATCGTTACACCCTCCACCCCCAAGCGGTCAGGATAGCCCCGCCGGGTCAGGTCAAAGCCCCCGTCTGGTCAGGATGCATCCCCCGCGAGGTCAGGCTGCTTCCCCCGCTAGGTCAGGATGGTGGCTAAAACCCGATTTTCTTCGGCCACTTACCGGATCCGAATTGAGAATCCTTAGAATTTAGAAATCCCGCTGCTGACCGCAGCGGGCGTTTTTCAAAAGATTCAGGTGTGAAGAGCGCCAAGCCAGAACCGTCCAGCCCTCCTTGTGTCCGCAGGTAGAGAGGCCCCGCCCGGCGAACCGGGCGGGGCAGGGGGGCTAGTCCTCGTCGGCCGCTTCCTGACGATCCAGCGACTTCAGCTCGTGCTGCGGCGTGGCGACCACCACCTTGGAGAAGAAGCGCTCCTGGCCGCTCTGGTCGGTGTAGCGGTCGTGGCGGATCTCGCCTTCGACGAACACCTTGGAGCCCTTGGGAAGATGGCGGCCTTCCAGCCAGCCAACGGTGCCTTGGTTCCAGATCTCCACCTGGTGCCAGGTGGTGTAGTCCTTCCGATCGCCGTCCTTCTTGGTGTAGCGGTTGGTGGCGACCCGCAGGGTGGCGACCTTCTTGCCGCCCGAGACGGTGCGGATTTCAGCGTCGGCGCCGGTGAAGCCGATGAGTTGAACCTTGTTGAGCATCACGTTTCTCCAATCGACCGCCGGGAAGAACCCCGGCGGCTCGCGGTCCCTGCCGCGATCACGCGACCTGCTGGGCCGGGCGAAGGGGCCGGGCCAAAGCCCGCGGGGTGTGGAAACCGGCCTGCACAGAGCGCAGCGGCGGAAGGCCGGAGGGTCCTCAACCCCGCGCCTCGCACGCGAGGTCGGCTTTGACCCGGAACCGCCCGGCCTAGGTTCGTGGGATTGATCGCGGGGGACCGCAGCCCGCTGGGCGTTTGCTCGGGGTATTGGTGACCGGCCTCAATGGTGAACTGGCTTCATGCGCCAGGCCAGATTTCCACAGCGCGGGCTCAATGAGGTCGCCACAAGGCGTCATTCCCGCAGCAAAGGACGGCGCGGACCACTTACCAAGCAAGGTGGCTGGTCTGCACCACGGCCCGTCGCGGCTCGGAAGCCAGCGAACATGGGGGCAGAAGGCCGTCTTGGCGCGATCCGCTGTCCGACACCCTCCAAGGTCCGATGCCGCGACTCGCGGTGGGCGGTCCACGAGGGGTAAGGGTGATGCGCCGTCCGCCAGGCGGAGCGACAGGCGCGGCAGTTGGGCTTTGATCGGCCCGCAGGCGATGCGCTACAGGCGCATGGCACAAATTGGACAAATGGGACGTTTGGGATTATCTATAACGTCATGATCGAAGAGGATCGTCCCATGACCGCCGCGAACGCCCGCCGCTCGACGTCCCGAGGCTCTGCGAAGATGGCCAGCCCTGCAGCCGCAGACCTGATTGGCATGTTCGTTCAGCGCAATCCAAAGTCCAACAGGGGCGAGCTGAGCGAAGTCGTCAAGCTGGTCGCCGAGTTCAGCGCCACGGCGACGAAACTCTCACCGTCCGCCCGCAAGCGGCTGATCGCCCGCAAGGCGCAGTTCAAGAAATTCATCGCCGAAATCGCCGCCGAACCGGAGGCCGCGCCGCAAGTCCTGAAGCTGGTCGCTAAGGGACCGGCCGAAGTCAGCCAAGGCGCAGGTCTGGGTCAGGTGTTGTCGGCCGATCAGGGCAAGGCCCGGATCGCGAGCTATGCGACGCCGACCAAGGTCGAGGATTGGGCAGGTCCGCTTGCGGGACCGACCGAGCTTGAGCGCGACTTTGGCGTCGCCCGCTCCACCCTGCACAATTGGCAAAAGCAGGGGGCAGTGATCGGACTGCTGGTAGGTGTGCGCAAACACGCCTTCCCGACCGAACAGTTCGTCGATGGCCGCCCCGTCTCGGGGCTCGGCCCGGTCGTCGAAGCCGTTGGCGAGCCGCGCATGGCATGGCTTTGGCTGCGTGAACCCAATCCCGAGCTCGGCGGCGTCGCCCCTCTGGCGCGCCTGAAGGCCGGGGCGACCGACAAGGTCGTTGAGGTTGCCCGGTCGAACTTCGCCAGCGCGTGACGCTCGATCCCGACATCCTGGCCGACCTCGCCGTCGAGATCCCGCCGAACGCCTATGTCCGCGTGACGCCGATGGCCCATGCGGCCACGCCGCTGGGGGCGGGGTTTGGCGTGACGCGCTTCGCCAGCCCGACCAAGGCCTTCAAGGTGATCTACCTGGGCCAGGACTTGACCACGAGTGTGGCGGAAACCCTTGTCCGCGACCGCTTTCAGGGCAAGGCGACCCGCAAACTCCTCGATATCGAGGCCGCGACCTGGGGGGCGACCGAGATCACCGCCAGCGCGCCCCTCACGCTGATCGATCTGCGCACGACCGGCTTGGTGTGGCTGGGCGTGTCAACCGAAGCCGCCCGCGGAAAGGCGCAAGGGCAGGGGCGCAAACTCAGCCAGGCAGTCTACGACCAAACCGACGCCGATGGCTTGGTCTACAGCTCCCGCCTGACCGGTCGCACCTGCATCTGTGTCTACGACCGCGCCCTGCCTGGCGCGCTCGCCGCTTCGCCGGTCGTCGAACTCACCCATCTGGCCGGCTTCGTCGACGCGCTTAAGGCCCTCAACATCACCCTGATCGCCACGCCGTAGAGGCGCCCTGGCGGTGAATCGGAACGAATCACCAACCCCAAGGGATGGTGGGTTCAGGACCGCCCACCTCCAGGGCTTGGAGTCTGTTCGGCGCCTGTTCTGCGGGGTCTGAGGCGCGGTGCCTGGAGGGCGCCGCGCCCTTGGTCAGTGGCGGGTCCTGCGGTTGTCGTGCAGCAAGGTATGGAAGTGGGCGATAGCCGCGGCCTCAAGCTCGAACGGCGTGGCGCTGCGCTCTTCCTGACGGTCCAGCTCCTCGGCGATCGCCAGGACGTCCCAGCATTCGGCGACCACATACCAGCTGCCGGTGTCATAGAAGTCGTGGGCGTGTTGGAAAACCGCTTGCGCCATCGCCATCGTCGTCATCGTCGTCTCCCGCTTTGCTGCCGGATCGGCGGGCTCGTTCCCGCGATCTCGCGACCGGGAAGGGCGGGGAGTAGGGCAGGGGACAGGGTCGGGGCCGATGGAAACCGGCCTGCAGCGCAGCGAAGGCCGTGAGGGTCCGTCGGCCCCGCCTCGCCTCCGGCGAGGTCGCCTTGGCCCCTAACCGGCCCGCCCTAGAGTCGTGAGCTGGATCGCGGACGAGCCCGCTTCGGCGGCGCCCATCTGGGAGACGACCTTCGATGTTGCGGTGACCTGCGGGGATCACACCCCCTCGAGGCTGCAGGCATCTTGCCGTTGGAGCGCCCTAGGCCCGGGCGACAGGCACCTCGTCCAGGCGCGTCGTATAGCGCGGCGTCCGCCACTCGGCTTTCTGCGTCCAGTGCGTCCGACCCGTGGTCGCCCCGATCACCACGCTGCCGCGCCCAAACCGTCGGTTCGAGGCGTCCAGCGCCGCCATCAGCCGTTCGGAGCGGATCGGGTCTTTCGCCCCCAGCAGGCTGGCCTGCACCTGTCCGGCGGGGGCCAGCCCCTCACAGATCACCCCCGCCTTGCTGTAGCGATACCCCTCCCGCCAGGCCTGGCGCGCCGCCTGCCGGGCTCCGGCGACGAGCTCGGTGCTGTCGGCCGTGGCTTCAAGGAAGGTGACGGCGCCACTAGCGCTGTGATGCGGCCCCGCACCAAAGGGATTGGTGTGCATGAACACCGACAGCCGCGGGGCGACAACGCCATTGCGGCGCAACTTCTCACCCACCCGGCTGGCGAAGCTGGCGACCGCCTGCAGAAGGTCGTCCAAATTCGTGAGCGGCTGGCCAAAGCTTCGGGTCACCGCGCACCCCTTACGGCCCGCGGGAACCTCATCCCACGACAGACAGGTCTGGGCGCGCAGCTCCAGCACCAGGCGCTCGCCGACCACGCTGAGGATGGCGCGGGCCTGACGCGGATCGAGATCCCGCAATTGGCCGGCCGTGGTCACGCCCATCCCCGTCAGCCGCGCCGCATAGGCCGGGCCAACGCCCCAGACATCGCCGACCGGCAGCGCGTCCAAGGCTGCGGCGCGCACCTGCGGATCGCCAAGATCGCAGACGCCCTCCAGCGCCGGCGTCCGTTTGGCCAGGTGGTTCGCGACCTTGGCCAAGGTCTTGGTGGGACCAAGCCCGACACAGGTCGGGATCCCGGTCCACTGGCGGACGGTCGCGCGCAAGGCGCGGGCGTGGCCGACCGGATCGGCAAGGCCGCTGAAATCGAGAAAGCTCTCATCGATGCTGTAGACAACGACGTCGGGCGCGAACCGCTCATAAACGGCGTTCACCCGCCGACTCATGTCGCCATAGAGGACATAGTTGGAGGACAGGGCGGCGACCCGCTCGTGGGCGCAAAGCTCTCGGACCTTGAAATAGGGATCGCCCATCTTCAGGCCGATGGCCTTGGCCTCGGGGCTGCGGGCGATGATGTTGCCGTCATTGGACGACAGCACGACGGTCGGGCGGCCCTCGAGGCGAGGATCGAACACGCGCTCACACGAAACATAAAAGCAGTTGCCGTCGCTCAACGCGATCACCGGCCTCATCGGGTGGGCCGATGCGCGCGCAGCGACCAGGCGACCACGCCCCAGAGGCTGACCTCGCTATTCGGGTCGGGCGCGAACGGCGGGGATTGTGGATTGTCGTGGCTGAGTGCCGGCCGGCCGGCGACATAGGCCAGCCGTTTGACCGTCGGCTCCCCGTCGACGACGGCGACCACGACGTCGCCGGAGACTGGGGCCAGCGAGCGGTCGCAGACCAGGTAGTCGCCGTCCAGGATGGTCGGCGTCATGCAGTCTCCAGACGCCCGCCACAGGAAGGTGGCGGCGGGGTTGGTGACCACCAGGCGACTGACATCGATGGCGTCCTCGATCCAGTCGTCAGCGGGGCTCGGAAACCCGCAGCAAATCCGAAAGCCCACAAGGGGGAGGGGAAGTGGAAGACCGATGACAACGGGACGCATGAGACCTCGATAGCCTGCCGACACGGGGGCAGGCGGCGAGGTCGAGAACATAAGTAGAACATTTGCGCCCCGGCAAGGGGTCATCGCGCCTGTCCACAGACCGCCAACAGACAAAAGGGCGTGACGGCGCAAGCCGTCACGCCCGGAAATGTCATCCGCGAACCTTGACCGGCAGGTGGCGAATACCCTTTTCCGCCGCCTTCTGACCGAGGTTGAGGGCGGGCCCGAACGGCTGCAGCGAGGCCGCCCGTGTGCCGTTCAGGGTGTTGGCCAGGGTCAGCACACAGACCGGCTCCAGCGCGATCAGCTCGTCATTGGCCCGGAACGGGGCGGCCCGACCGTTCTTGTCGAAATCGGCCTTGGCCAGCACCAGGGTGACGGCCTTCTGCTTGGCCCACTTGATGGCGATCTTCTCGCCACCCTTAGCGCCCGTGGTCGCCAGAGCCATGTCGGGCCACTGCGCCTGCGCCCAGTTCAGGGCGTCGAAGATGCGATGGGCGTCGTCCTCGGTGTCGGCCTGCGGCGCGGCGCGGAAGGCGACGATGACCGCGCCCGGGTCGGTCGCTGCGTGTTTGCGGGCCTTGGCGGTGCGCAGGGCGTCGCGCGCGTCGATCTGGGCGGCGGTCAGACGCGAGGCTTTCACATGACCCTTCCAGGGGGACCAGACCTCCCCGGTCGCCGTGGTGTAGCTGGCGGCGGCCGCGTCCCGCACGAACTCCAGGGCCAGGCAGGCGACATCGGCAGCGCGAGCCTTGCGGGTGGCGTCCTGCATCTCGGTGTCCGCGATCTCCGAGCCGTCGAAGTCCCGACTCAGGCGGTTGAGTTCATCCCTGGCCCGGTCCGCATCGCGTTCGATGCGCTGGGCGGCGGAATGGAACGCCCCGATCAGGGTCTCGCAGATGATGGTCTGGAAGTCCTCCAGAGCGGTGTCGCCGAAGACGTCGAGGGTCTCGGTCAACACCGCATGGCCAAGCTGGATCAAGGCGTCTTCGTGAGGGTGCGGCCGGGGATCGTCGAGAAGGAGAGCCTGGGCTTCGAAGTGGGTCAGATGGCCGGTGAGGGGTGAGAAGGCAGGAGAGGGCATGATGGGGGTCCTTGTCGGAGTGGGGTTTTGAGCCCGTCGGCTCGACGACCGCCCCGCGCCGACGGCTGGGGACGCCCACAAGGGCTTTGAGCGGAGCGTCCCTTGTGGGCGGCTCCGGACGGTGGCGAGGTCTCAAGAGCCAGAGGACTCAAGGACGCCAAGACCGCCGATAGGACCCTTGACCGCCTTGGCTTCCTAACGCGCCGCGCCCACCCCAGTCTGCCGACAGGCTCAGTCTCGGGTTCGCGGCACCTGCGTCCCCTCGATGCGGTAGACGCGATCCTTCAGCTTGGGGATGCGGTAAAGGCCGCCCAGCTCGCTGCGATAGACGAGGCCGCTGCGCGCCCGCCCAGGCCAAGCGACCGCCTCGAAGCGGGAGAACGTCCGGCCATCTCGAAACAGAATCGGCTCGGCCAGGACCACAACATCGCCGGGTTTGGGCGTCGGCTTGGCGGCGCGCGCCGACCGTTCCGACAGCCGGGCGCGGCACCGCGCCCGCCAGGCAAGGGCGTAGGTGTTGTCGGTCGCGGTGAGCAGATCGAGGATCCGCGCCGGACACTCGGACTCGCATGGCCCCATGGATTCGGACATGTCCTTGTAGCCGAACACCAGGCCCTCCCGGTCGCGCGGGTTGTAGCGCACCAGGCAGACCAGGCCCCAGACTTCCCGCTCGCCCGATCCGGCGGTGATCCACTCGACGGCGGCGTAGTAAGTGCGCCGACCGACCAGGCATGAGGCCAAGACGCGAGAGCCGCCGGTGTCGCGGTCATAGGTGAATTGCGCGTCGAGATAGGCTTTTGGGGTCGCGTACCCCGCCAGCGAGCGCATGTAGAGCCAGCCCATGGCGGCCTCCTTGCAAAGATGTTGGGGGAAGGCCGGCGTCAGGCGGCCAGATCGACCGCGTCCTGGGCGCTGAACGCGAGCAGGTAGTCGACGGCGCGCTGGGCGTGACCGGAGGCTTCGAGCAAGGCTGAGGGCCTATGCCGCAGGATTTTCGCCCAATGGCCAAGATAGGCGGCGTGGCTGTCGAGCAGTTGCGGCGCGAGCCCGATGCGCAAGCCAAGCGCCGCCGCGCCGATCTCGGCGACCAGCTCCTCGAAAGCGTAAGCCTCGTCCCCGAACCGCTTGCCGAAGGCGCGGTCCAGACGATGCGCCGCGCCCGACCAATGCAGCTGCTCGTGCGCCTTGGTCGCCAGGAAGTCGTCGGGCGTGTCGAAGGCTTCGGGGCGCGGGAGCCGGATCAGGTCCAGCGCCGGCACATAACAGGGCGTTCCGCCGCCGAACTCGACCCGGGCCGGAATCGCATCCAGCACGGCGTTGCGCGCCGCCGCGCGGGCGGCCGGGTCGGGATCCACAATATCGAGGAAGGCGCGCGGGCAGTCTGTCAGCTGCTCGGCGTTGAAGACGCTGTAGATCTTCAGATAGCGCAGAACGCGCGGGTCGCCGGCGTCTTCCGCCGCGCCGACCTCCGCCCCCTCGGACGGCTCGCCGACCAGGCGGGTCTTGTAGAGGATCGCCGGCGAGGCCTTCTCGCCCTTGCCGACCGGCGCCGCGATGGCCAGGGCCTGGCGGAAGGTGAACCAGTAGGGCGAGCGATAGCCGCGCAACGCGCCGGCGAACGCCAGCAGCCAGGCATTGCTGCCGCTGAACGGCTCGCCGTTCGCTCGCAAGGGCAGTCTCGGATCGGCGCTGGCCGTCCAGGCCTGGCGCCACGGCGGAACGCCCGCCTCGATGCGGGCGATGAGATCTTGGATCAGGTCGTCGAGCGGGTTGGACATGGCAGCCTCCGGTCCGGCCCCGAGCCAATCCCGGAGCGCTTGCCCGCTCCGTCCCTTCCTCCAACTCTTTGCCGGCCAGGCCGCGGACGCAAAAAGAGCCGCCGGCTCATCACCGGCGGCTCCCGATCAGCGGCCCCGATCCGTCAGGCCGCGGCCGGCAGGATGGTCTGCGCCGGCCAGCGCTCGAGGATGGCGCTCAGCACCTCCGGCCGATCGGTCGGCACGAAGACGCGCGGGGTGTAGGCGATGATCTCGACGAAGCAGCCCAGCGCCACGAAGCTGGTGCGTTGCGCGCCCGCGCCGACGATCTCCAGCCGCTGGCGATCCATCACCTTGGCCCGGCGCAACCAAAGGCCGCCGCTCAAGGCGACGGAGGCGCCCTCGCTCAACACCAGGCGGGTGGCCGAGGCGCCGTCGCCGACCG
The DNA here is from genome assembly GCF_027474405.1 of Caulobacter sp. NIBR2454. Classification (GTDB taxonomy): domain Bacteria; phylum Pseudomonadota; class Alphaproteobacteria; order Caulobacterales; family Caulobacteraceae; genus Caulobacter. The sequence continues at coordinate 6,143 of NZ_CP114872.1, read as the reverse complement.
CGCTGGCGGTATCGGTCAGGCCCAAGGCGATCTTGAGCGGGGTGACCTGCGCGGGATCGAGAAGGCGGCCCAGCCAGCGGCGCCCGTCCGGCGCCTTGAGCCGGCGCACGGACGTGCGCTTGTCGGGAAGGTTGCTCCAGATCGGCAGCAACAGGCCGGTGACCAGCACGAGTTCGCGGGTCACCCACGGGTCGACCGCCGCCAGCTCTGCGTCCCAGGCCGCGCGCCAAGCCGCCTCATCGGCCGCTTCCCAAGCCGACTCCTCATAGGCCTTCAGCGGCGCGACGCTGCGCTTCTCCGGCCGGATCAGACGCACCGCCGGGACCAGGCGGTCGTCATCATTGGTGGTCGTGAGCCCCTGGACGACCAGGGCGGCGCGTCCGGACTTGCTGTTCACCGCGAACACCCGCGCGTCCGGGTCGGCGTCTGCCAGCGCCACCTCGGCGCTCATCAGCGACCGGGCGGTGCGCACCTGGACGCGAAGCAGCCGGGTCTCGGCCCCCGTCACCGCGTCGGTGCGGATGACCTCCTCGTCCAGCACCAAGAGGTCGTCGGCCACGACGTCCTCCATGCCCCGGTCCAAGGCGCCGGACGCCGCCGCCCGTTCCAGGATGCTGGCCAGGATCTCGTCGAAGGCGGCAAACAGGCTGTTCTGATCGGCGATCCGCAAGGCCAGCAGCCGATTGAGGAAGGTATTCATCGGGGGCATGTCGTCGGTCGATCGCAGCTCGCCATCCCCGTCGAGCAGCCGCAAGCCCGTCTTGGCCTCGAAGGTCTCCCGGTCCATCGCCTCGACGTTGCCGAAGTGCAGCGCGATGTAGAAGGCCTGCAGCGCACGATGCGCCCAAGGGCTTTCGAGATTGTCCTCGGCGCGGAACAGCCCATTGCCGGCCGTCCGCCGCTCGCCCCGGGTCAGGGCGCCCAGGCTGTCGAGGCGCCGGGCGATGGTCGACAGGAAGCGCTTCTCGCCGTGGATGTCCGTGGTCACCGGCCGAAACAGCGGCGCGACAGCCTGATTGGTCCGATGCGAGCGCCCCAGGCCTTGGATCGCCGCATCGGCCCGCCAGCCCGGCTCGACCAGATAGTGGACCCGGCGCTGCTGGTTGGCCACGCCCAGATCAGCGTGATAGCTGCGCCCGGTGCCGCCCGCGTCGGAGAACACCAGGACGCGCTTCTTGCCGCTCATGAAGGCGTCGGTCTCGGCCTTGGCGGCCGAGGCGCTGCGGCGCTCCACCACGCGGCGGCCCTCACGGCGGATCACCCGGCGGCTGCGCCCGGTGATTTCGGCGACCTGCTCGGTCCCAAGCGCCTCCAGCACCGCATCCAGCACGCCGGGCACGGCCGGCAGGCAGGCCAGGTGGGTGACCAGCTCGTCGCGCAGGCGCAGGGCCGCCTGGCTGACGACAGGCGCGCCATCGACCATCACCGGGACCATGGTGACGTTGCCGTCGTCGTCCTCGACCGCGTCCATCGCCATGATCGGGAAGGCGCCCATCAGGTAGTCGAGCACCTGATCCTTGGGCGTCAGATCGACGGCGAGGTTGTTCCATTCCTCCGGCGGGATCTCGGCGAGACGCCGTTCCATCACCGCCTCATTGGTCGAGACCACCTGGACGATGGCCGAGCGGCCGGCCGCCAGGTCCTGGCGAATAGACGCCACGAGGGAAGGGGCTTTCAGGCCCGCCAGCAGGTGACCAAAGAAGCGCAGCTTGGAGCCCTCGAAAGCCGACATCACCGCCGACGCCGCCTGGCCGCTCTTGGCCTTGCCCTCTTCGGTGACCCCGACCGCCTCCAGGGCGGCGCGCAGATTGTGGTGGATCAACTGGTAGGCGTCGGCCCAGGCGTCCCAGATGCCGATGTCCTCGGCGCTGAGCGGATGGCGCAGGGCGTCATACTCCACGCCGTCGAACGACAGGGAGCGGGCGATGTAGAGTCCCATCGCCTTCAGCTCCCGGGCGATCAGCTCCATGACCGCCACGCCGCCGGTCTCGACGGCGTCCATGAAGGCCTCGCGCGTCGGGAACGGCGCATCTGGCCCGCCCCACAAGCCCAGGCGGGCGGCGTAGGCCAGGTTCTCCGGGGTCGTCGCCCCCGTCGCCGAGACATAGAGGATGCGGGCGTTGGGCAGGCGGTTCTGCAAGGCGAGACCCGCCATGCCCTGCTGCGAGGCCTTCTTCGGTCCCCGCGCGCCCTTGGCCCCGCCGGCGGCGTTGGCCATGGCGTGGGCTTCGTCGAAGACGATCACCCCGTCGAAATCCGCGCCCAGCCACGCCACGATCTGATCGAGGCGAGACGGCCGGTCGCCCCGCGCCGGTTGGCGCAAGGTGGCGTAGGTGGTGAAGAGGATGCCGCGATCGAGGCGGATGGCGTCCGCCTGCTTCCACGCCGACTGCGGGGTCAGATCACTGGCCGCGCCGCCGATCGCGCCCCAGTCGCGCCGCGCGTCTTCCAGGAGGGCGTCGTTCTTCGACAGCCAGACTGCCCGGGTTCGCCCCTGGGCGAGGTTGTCGGCGATGACGCCGGCGATCTGACGGCCCTTGCCGCAGCCGGTGCCGTCCCCGAGGAAAAAGCCCCGCCGGAAACTAACCGCGTCGGGAGTGTCGTCGCCGACCAGCAGCACCTGGTGCGGCGCTTCGCCGAGCCGCCAGCGGCCCGGCAACAGGTTGGCGTGGGCTTCGCCGGCGTAGATCACCGTCTCGAGCTGGGCGTCGGAGATTAGACCCGCGTCCACGATCTTGCCCGGCAGGACCGGCCGATAGGTCGGGGCCGGCGGCGCCACGGACGCCATCGGTCCGGATTCCACGAGCGGGGAGGGGTGAGGGCGGCTCTGGGCGAAGCCGATCCGACCGAGCCGGTAGGCCTGATAGAGGCCGACATCGTGGCCTTCGCCCGACCAGGCCCGGGTCTCATAGGCGACGGGCGCCGTGGTCGCGAGAAAGGCCAGCCGGTTCGACGGGGTCGCCAAGGCCCGCGCCCGCGGCGCGAGGATGGCGACATTGGAGACGGCCCGGAACTGGCGCGGTTGCGCGCTCGGCCGGGCCGCAACAGCGCCCGCCGCCCGGGCCGCATCCGCCAAGCTCTCCGCCGCGATCACCGGCGATGGTTCGCCCGCCTGGCCGCGGTCAATAACCAGGAGGCCCGTTTCGACCGAGGTCCCATGCTTGGCGTAGGCGCGTGGCGGAAAGGCCAGCTGGAGGACAATCGCTCCCCGCCCCGCCAGCCGGCGCAGGACCGGGGCGTCCTCGAAGAGCCGCGTCGGCACGATGGCCGACAACCGGCCGCCTTCGGCCAGGGTGTCCAGCGCCGCGTGCAGGTGCTCTTCCAACATCTGGAAGGGCGGATTGGCGACAACGGCATGGAAGCTGCCGGACGCGGGCAGGATGTCCTTCAGATGCCGGGCGTCATGGGCGCTGCGCGCGGCCAGCGGAAAGAGGCCCTCCAGGATCGCGCCGCGCTGATCGGCGATCTCATTGAGGGCCAGGTTGGCTCCACAGGCTTCGGCCAGCACGGCCAGAAGGCCCGTGCCAGCGGAGGGTTCAAGGACCTGGTCGCCGGGGCGGATTTGCGCGGCCAGGACCGCCAGGGCGCCGAGCTGCGGCGGGGTCGAAAACTGGTCGAGCGCCACCTGCTCTTCACTGCGGCGCGTGTGGGTGAGGCCAAGCTCAGTGAGATTGGCCAGCAGGGCGCAGATCTCGGCCGGCGCATCTTCCAGCCGGCTGATCTGCGGCGACAGCCTGCGCAGCTGCAGCACCAGAGCCGCCTCGACCGCGTCATAGGCGTCGCGCCAGATCCACGCGCCGTCCGCGTCCGAGCCGCCGAAGGTGGTGGTCATGACCCCCGCCACCAGCCGCCGGTCGAGCGCGCGGGATCGATTGAGCTGGGGGGTTAAGGCGCGCGCGGCGGCCAGAATGTTGGCCGCCTTGTGCGACGCGGGGTCGGACGCTCCAGCGGTCGCGAAGAGGGGAAGCATGGCGTTCATGGCGGGGATCCGTTCACCCGCGGCGGAGGGCGCCTCCCTCCAGTCCCGACGGGCTCGCCCGTCCGCCTCCCTTCCTTGACCCTTTGGCCGGCACAGCAAGAGCCCCCGCCGGTCAGACGAGGGCTCCGCTGGATCAGGCCGCGATGGCGTCGGCGACCGCTTCGGGCTCAGCCTCGTCTTGGGCCTCGCGATCACCCGCCTCGTCGGGTTCGGCCGCGACCTCTTCGGCCCCGCCGTCCGCTTCGCCGTCGTCGTTGCCAACCGCCGCCGGACGGTCCCAGGACAGCACCCCGGGGGCCCACTGCCGTTCGGCCGCCGCCTCGGCGACAAAGCTCACCAGGGCGTCCTTCTTCAGGGTCTTGGCGCGGTCGTCCTCCACCCCCAGCTCTTCGAGCAGGACGAGCAACTGGGCCTTCGAGTGGACCGCCAGATAGGCCTCGTCCGGCGTCCAGTGCGCGGAGATGTCCGCGCCGCACAGGGCGGCGATCTCAGCCGCCTCGGCCCGGGCGTCATGGCGCAGCAGGCTGGTGCGGGCCTCGCGCATGTTGAGCGAGATCGCGGTCAGCTCCGCCATCAGGGCCATCTTCTCCCCGTGCGGCAGGGTCTCGACCCAGGTGATCGGACGCAGGCCCGAGGCCCGGTAGGCGTCGCGGCGGGCGTCTAGGCGGCCCCGCACCTCGCCGTCCAGACCCGCGATCGGCGCCATCGCGCCGCGTTGGTAGCGGGTCGCGGCGATCTGCGCCGCCGAGCCGTCCAAGCCTCCGCTGGACTGCAGCGCCAGCTGCTTGAAGAGCTGAGCGACCAGCACGGTCAGGGCGGCGCTGGGGTCGTCGGCAAGGTCCCGGATAAGACCGCGGGTGGCCACATCGGTGCGGGTCTCGTGCAGGACGTGGCTGGCGCCCTCCACCTCCACATCTGCGCGGGGGACCTCGACGTCGTTCGTGACGACGCCGGGCCGGCCGCCAACCGAAGCCGTGTCGTCATCGCCTTCCTCCTCCTCCGGCAGGTCCTCGACCGGCAGCGGGACCGAATAGAAGGTCGCCGCCAGGCCATGGCCGTCCGACGGGCTGAGCAGCACCGCGCCGATCTTGCTGCGGGTCAGCACCGCTCCGGCCGCCACGCCATAGGCGCTGACCAAGGGCGCCAATTGAGCCGGGGCCTCGTCCGTCGACGGATCGAGATCCTGCAGCGCGGTCTCAAGCTGGGTGACTGCGTAGCGCGCATCGGCCAGCGCGGTCTTCTGCGCCTCGTCCAGGTCACGCTCCCAGACGTGGGCGAGGCGGAAGAAGCCGTCCGGGGCGCCGTAGCCCGCCTCGCGCGCGACATAAACCGCCAGGCCTTCGGCCTTCAGGTGATCGACGATCGGCTGCACCCGCTCGCGCCAGGCGCCCTGCAGGACCTCGGGATCGAGCAGGTAGTCGGGGTATTCGCCGAACAGGTCGGAGGCCACCCGGCCGCCGGCGGCCAGGTAGCGGTCCATCCCGACCAGGGTGAAGCGGTCGTCCTCGACCGTCGCCCGGTCATGCTCGACGACAGCACGCAGCTGATAGTCCTGGAAGTAGCCGTCGAGCGCGGTCTGGGCGATCTCGGCCTGCTGCTTCTTGTCGGGCAGGCGGGCGAACAGCCGAACCTGCTTCAGGGTCAGCCGGCCTTGGCGCAGCGCCTTCAGGACCGTCGGGTGGACGGCGGCCAGGGCCTCCAGTCGCTTGATCTCCAGCTCGGCGTAGCCGAGCGCGGTCGAGATCGCCTGGGTGTCCATCTTGGCTTTGCGCAGCTTGCCGATGGCGGTGATCACATCGGCGATGTGGACCGGCGCGTGCTCGGTGTTGGGCAGCACGATGGCGGCCGCCTGTTGGGCCGGGGTCTCGGCCAGCAGGCAGTCGATCAGGTAGTCGTCACCGATGTCGCCGCGCTCACGCAGCAGGATCAGGCCAAAGCGCCGGCGACGGCCGTCGAGCGCCATGAACGGCGCCTCGCCCTTGCGCCCAGGCCGCACGATCGGCGGGATCACCACGCCTGCGGCCAGCAGGGTGTCGGCCAGTTGCGGCACGCCGTCGTCGGCCGGTTCGTGGAAGCGCAGGTTCTCCTTGGCCAGGCCAAGGTCGCCGAGGCGCACCTGGATGCGGCTCATGGCGGCCGGGGAGGCGGGGACTTGATCGGTCAT